>DATBBR010000039.1 GCA_036270875.1 Acidimicrobiales bacterium | reverse complement strand
ACTCCGGCGGGGACTAGACCCGGGCAAGCACGCCGGTCGCACTTCCACCGTCTAGG
Organism: Acidimicrobiales bacterium; assembly: GCA_036270875.1. NCBI lineage: Bacteria > Bacillati > Actinomycetota > Acidimicrobiia > Acidimicrobiales > Acidimicrobiales bacterium. The sequence goes on along the minus strand of DATBBR010000039.1, from coordinate 43,046 downwards.
TAGGCGCGGGTGGGTGGTCCCGCGGTGCATCTTGTCGGCTGTCTCGCGGGTGGCGACGCTGAGACCCACTCCGTGGGGCGAGATCAAGCGGTGGGCCGAGGAGACGGGGCAGCTCTAACGGCTGGTTCCCGTGACGTGCCCTGCTCGGCGCGCCGGTGAGAGACAAGCCGGTCGAGCCGCCCGGGCTTTGTCGTTTGCCCCAATTCTTGTGCGGAGTGACGCTGCCCCAACGTGTCGGAACTTCATAGGCGACAGCAGCTCCTCACACACATCGCACCCGCCGCCAGTGCTCCCCACGCCGCCGCTCCGTGAATTGGTGCGCGGCGTCCATCGCACGCTGGCCTCGTCTCGGTGAGCGTTTGTTTAGGGCGGAATCGCATCCCGTCTAGCCACCGCGTCGGTTGGCCGCGCAGCCCTCCGGGTATAGCCAACCGTACGTCGCTCGTGTTTTCTGGGGTGGAGTGCAATGCGTACTTTTGCTAGAAGGACCTCGTCCCCCGCTGCGCCGATCGCTCATCTGGTCGGATCCGTTGCTGCTGTCGTGGCGCTGTTCATCGTGGCGGGCATTCTCCTGTTTGTCTTCGATGCCAACGTCGGGAACACGGTGGTCTCGCACGTCGAACGATGGGCGAGTACCCTCACGACTCCATTCCACAACCTGTTCACCCCCCACAGCGTGAAGTCGAACGTGGCGATCAACTGGGGCATCGCGGCCGCGGCCTACCTGATGGCCGGTGGCATCATCCGCCGGCTACTGGTGACGCTGTAGCGCTGACGTCGCTTCTTGCTCGCCCGCTTGCGGCGACGGGGCGGCCTTCTGGCGTTCGGCGCTGTAGCTGTTGAGCCGGGGCACTGGGGGCTCCCCTTGCTTGGCGAGCCTGGTGAGCCCTTCTGCCCCTATTCCAGCGTTGATAGGCGACGCAGGGGCGAGGAGAGGGCACGGAAACAGGGGACGCGTTGCGACACGCTGCTGTTGCTCGACACCTATTCGCACGTCCTCGAACCGGTGGTTGCGAACGCCGCGTCCGAGGTCGCAAGCCTGGTCACTGGGGGCCCGCGTTGGAAAACGCGGACAGAACGCGGACACGGACGGCATTTGACCTGGCTGACCAGCGACGATCAACTAACGTCACACGACGCTATCGACCGAGCAGGAGGCCTGGTTGGGCGGGTATCTCGAGGAGAAGGTCGTCGCCGTGACCGGCGCCGGGCGCGGGATCGGCCGGGCCGTGGCGCTGGCCTGCGCCGCCGAGAGGGCCAGGCTGGTGGTCGCCGACTACGGCGTCGGCATCGCCGGGGAGGAGCCCGCTAGCGACGTGGCCGAGGCCGTGGTGAAGGAGATCGCCGACGCCGGGGGCACCGGCGTCGCCGTGGCCGACACGGTGACCACCATGGAGGGCGGCCAGCACATCGTCCGCACCGCGATGGACAACTGGGGGCGCATCGACGGGGTCGTCTGCGTGGCCGGGATCCTGCGGGAGCGGATGTTGTTCAACATGAGCGAAGAGGAGTTCGACCCGGTGGTCGAGACCCACCTCAAGGGCACGTTCACCGTCTTCCGGGCCGCGGCGGAGATCATGCGCAAGCAGGGATCGGGCACCCTCCTCGGCTTCACCTCCGGGGCCTTTGCCGGCAGCGTGGCCCAGGCCAACTACAGCGCGGCCAAGGGCGGCATCGTCTCCCTTGTTCGCAGCGCCGCCGCCGGCATGTCCCGCTACGGAGTGACCGCCAACGCCGTCGCCCCCGTGGCCCGCACGCGGATGTCGGCCAACGTGCCCATGGAGCTGGGCGAGATGGGCGAGCCAGAGGACGTGGCGCCCCTCGTGGTGTACCTCCTCTCCGACCAGGCCCGCCACGTCACCGGGCAGGTGTACACGGCGGTCGGCGGCAAGATCGCCGTCTGGAACCAGCCCACCGAGGTCCGGGCCATGTACAAGGACGGCCGTTGGACACCCCAGGAGATCGAGGCCCGCCTCGACTCGACCGTGGGCCAGGAGCGCATGGCCCTGCTCGACCGCCTCGAGGGGATGCGCCAGGCGGCCGCGGCGGGGGAGAAGCCCAACGCCTAGCGGGACCGGGCGCCGGTGAACGTTCGCTTCAGCGCCGAGGACGAGTCCTTCCGCAAAGAGGTCCGGGAGTGGCTGGCCGACCACGTCGTGGGCGAGGTGGCAGCGCTCGGGGCCCGCGGCGGCCCGGGCCACGAGCACGAGGGCTTCGACGTCAGGGCGGCCTGGGAGCGCACCCTGGGCCAGGCGGGCTGGATCGGGCTCGGGTGGCCGCCCGAGCAGGGCGGGCGCGGCGCCAGCCTGGTGCAGCAGGTCATCTTCGAGGAGGAGTACCTGCGGGCGGGGGCACCCGCCCGGGTGGGCATCGTGGGCGAGGGCCTCCTGGGCCCGACCCTGATCGCCTTCGGCACCGCCGAGCAGCAGCGGCGCTTCCTGCCTCCGATCCTGTCGGGCGAGGAGCTGTGGTGCCAGGGCTACTCGGAGCCGGACGCGGGCTCGGATCTGGCCAACGTCAAGACCAGGGCGTCGCTCGACGGGGACGAGTGGGTCATACACGGGCAGAAGGTCTGGACGTCCCTGGCCACCTGGTCCGACTGGTGCTTCGTCGTGTGCCGGACCGACCCCACCGCTCCGAAGCACCGGGGGCTCTCCTACCTTCTGTGCCCCATGCGCCAGCCCGGCATCGACGTGCGGCCCATCGTCCAGCTCACCGGCACCTCGGAGTTCAACGAGGTCTTCTTCGACGGCGCCCGCACGGCGGGCGCCAACGTCGTGGGCGAGGTCAACGCCGGTTGGCGTGTCGCCATGGGAACGCTCGGCTTCGAGCGGGGTGTCTCGACCATCGCCCGGCAGGTGGCCTTCGAGGGGGAGCTGGCGGCGGTGATCGACGCGGCGCGAGCCCGGGGTGTCACGGCAGACGCCGTCACCCGGCAGCGGCTGGCGCGGGCCTGGATCGGCTTGCGCGTCATGCGGCTCAACTCGCTGCGCACCCTCGCGCTCTCCGAGCACGGCACGGCCGGAGCCGAGGCGTCGATCGCCAAGCTCTACTGGGCCAGCTGGCACCGGGCGCTCGGGGAGCTGGCGATGGACGTGCTGGGTCCTGCGGCCGAAGTGGCGAGGGCGCTTCCCTACGATCTCACTGACACCCAGCGGAGCTTTCTGTTCAGCCGGGCCGACACCATCTACGGCGGTTCGAACCAGATCCAGCGCAACATCATCGGCGAGCGGGTCCTGGGGCTGCCGCCCGAGCCGAAGCCGGCCCGGGAGGCCGGCTCGAGTGGACAGCCGGCCCGGGAGGCCGGCTCGAGCGGACAGCGGGAGGGGCGTTGATGGCATCGGGGCTGTCGGGCGTACCCGCGTATCCCAAGGGCCACCAGCTGCTGGAGGGACGGACCGTCCTGGTCACGGCGGCGGCGGGGACCGGCATCGGCTTGGCCACCGCCCGGCGCTGTGCCGAGGAGGGTGCCTTCGTCGTCGTGAGCGACCGCCACGAGCGGCGGCTGCAGGAAGCGGCCGAGGAGCTGGAGCCCATCATGGGCACGCGGCCTCCGGCGGTGGCGTGCGACGTCACCAGCGAGGCCGACGTGCAGCGGCTCTTCGACACGGCGGTGGAGGCGGCCGGCCACCTCGACGTGCTGGTCAACAACGCCGGGCTGGGCGGCACCGCGAACCTGGTCGACATGACCGACGATCAGTGGGGAGCGGTGCTGGACGTGACCTTGAACGGGACCTTCCGCTGCACCCGTGCCGGCCTGCGCCACATGGTGGCGCGTAGGTCGGGCGCCATCGTCAACAACGCCTCGGTCATCGGCTGGCGGGCCCAGGTGGGCCAGGCCCACTACGCGGCGGCCAAGGCCGGGGTCATGGCCCTGACCCGGTGCGCGGCCCTGGAGGCGGCGCCGGCTGGGGTGCGGGTGAACGCCGTGTCGCCGAGCCTGGCCACGCACCCCTTCCTCACCAAGGTCATGGCCGAGGACGTGCTCGACGAGCTCACCACGCGGGAGGCCTACGGGCGGGGCGCCGAGCCGTGGGAGGTCGCCAACGTCATCGTCTTCCTGGCCAGCGACTACGCCGGGTACATGACCGGCGAGGTCGTCTCGGTGAGCAGCCAGCACCCCTAGAAAGGGCCGACGGTCAGGCTCCCGCCGGGTGTAGCGTCGCTAGACACCGTCGCGACCGCGGGAGGGCCACGATGACCGGCGACCGTTTGAGCCCGCTCGACTCGTCATTCCTCCACCTCGAGGACCGCGTCAGCCACATGCATATCGGCTCGATCGCCATGTTCGAGGGCCCGGAGCCTCCGTTCGAGGACTTTGTGTCCATGGTGCAGGGCAAGCTGCCCCTGGTACCCCGCTACCGGCAGGTGGTGCGGGACGTGCCGCTCGAGCTCGGGCGCCCGGTATGGGTCGACGACCCGGACTTCAACATCGACTACCACATCCGGCACACGGCGCTGCCCGCCCCGGGCGGCGAGGCTGAGCTGCGCAAGCTGGTCGGGCGCGTCATGTCCCAGCAGCTCGACCGGACGAAGCCGCTGTGGGAGATCTGGATCGTCCAGGGCCTCGAGCAGGACCGGTGGGCGATGGTGGCCAAGACGCACCACGCCATGGTCGACGGCGTCTCGGGTACCGAGCTGCTGGCCGTCATCATGGACACGTCACCCACGCCATCGCCGGCGGTGCCCGACGACTGGCACCCGTCACCGCTTCCCTCGGGAGCACGGCTGGCAGCCGAGGCCGCCATCGATCTCGCCGTGACCCCGTATGAGCAGTTCCGGGCCGTTCGGTCAGCCACTCGGGTCCCGCGCCAGGCGCTGCACCAGCTCGGGGAGGTGGTGCAGGGGATCTCGTCGATGGCTGGGCTGCTCCGGTCGAATCCTGTCTCGACGCTCAACGGTCCGATCGGACCGCACCGCCGGTACGCGTGGGCGTCGACATCGGTCGAGGACGTCAAGGCCGTCCGCAAGGGTCTCGGGGGCACCTTCAACGACGTGGTCCTGGCTGCGATCACCGGCGGCTTCCGGGAGCTTCTCCTGTCGCGTGGTGAGGACGTCGACCGGGTGGTGCGGACGCTGGTGCCAGTCTCGGTGCGCGCCCGAGACGTCAGTGGCCGGGCGGTGGGCGACGCCACCTACGACAACAAGGTGTCGGCCATGTTTGCCTCTCTGCCAGTCGGGATCGGCGATCCCGCCGAACGGCTCCACGCCCTCACGGCGCAGATGCAGGGGCTCAAGGAGTCCAAGGAAGCGGTGGCGGGAGAGGCACTCACGTCACTGTCCGGTTTCGCTCCGCCGATGCTCCTCGCCCTCGGCATGCGCGTCGCCGGCCGGGTGCAGCAGCACAACATCAACACGGGGACCACCAACGTGCCAGGACCGCAGTTCCCGCTCTACGCCCTCGGTCGGCGCATGCTGAGGACCTACCCCTACGTTCCGCTGTTCGGCCAGGTTCGCATCGCGGTGGCCATCTTCTCCTACGACGGCCAGGTCAACTTCGGGGTGACGGGAGACTACGACAGCGCTCCGGACCTCGACGTGCTCTGTCGTGGAATCGAGGACGGCATGGGCCAACTGCTCGAGAGCGCCTGATCGCCGGCCGTCTCAGGCCAGGCGGCGATCGGTCGCCCACTTGGTGAGCTGGTGGCGGGACGAGAGCTGGAGCTTGCGCAGCACCGCCGAGACGTGGCTCTCCACGGTCTTGCTGGAGATGGACAGCTCCCGGGCCAGCTCCTTGTAGGTGTAGCCGCGGGCGATGAGGCGCAGGACCTCCCGTTCGCGCGCCGAAAGCTGGTCGAGCTCGGGATCGAACGAGGCCGGCACCCCGGCGGCCGGCATCGACGCGAAGGCGTCGAGCACGAACCCGGCCAGACGGGGTGAGAACACAGCGTCGCCGTCGGCGATGCGCCGGATGGCGGCGATCAGCTCCGGACCGGAGATCGTCTTGGTCACGTACCCCCGGGCCCCGGCGCGGATGACGGCGATGACGTCCTCGGGAGCGTCGGAGACCGAGAGGGCGAGGAAGCGGATCTCCGGGTGAGCGGGCTTGACCGCGTCGAGGACGGCCTGGCCCCCTCCGTCCGGGAAGTGCACGTCCAGCAGCACCACGTCGGGGGCGCGCTCGACGATGAGCTCTACGGCGGCGCCCACCTCGTCGGCCTCGCCGACCACCTCCACCTCGTCGCCCAGCTCGGCGCGCACGCCGGAACGGAAGAGGTGGTGGTCGTCGACCAGGAACACCCTCGGCCTGGCGCCCGGGCTCATCGGCGATCGTTTCGTGCGCGATCGACCCCGCGCTCGACCCGCCTCGGCATGGCGAGCTCCACCTCGGTGCCGGCTCCCGGTGTCGAGCGGACGGCGACGGTGCCGCCGTGGCGGGCCATCCTCGCCCTGATGGACTCGGCGATCCCTTGACGGTCGGCGGGGACCTCGGTCGGGTCGAAACCCTGGCCCCGATCGCGCACGAACAGGGTCACCTTGTCCGGCTCCACCTCGGCGAACAGCGACACGACGGGCGCACCGGACCACTTGGCTGCGTTGACCGTCCCCTCCTTGCCGGCCGCGAGCAGGGCCCGGAGATCTTCGGCCAGTGGGCAGTCACCGACGGTCACGGCTTCCACGGCCACGCCGTGGGTGCTCTCCACCTCGTGCTCGATCAGCTGCACCCCGGCGGCCAGCGTCGACGCTTCCTCTTCACCGAACGAACCTGGCCGGCGCCCGTCGAACAGCCACGAGCGAAGCTCCCGTTCCTGGGTCCGCGCCAGCTGGACGACGCGCTGTGAGTTGTCCGACGAGCGTTGGATCAGGGCCAGCGTCTGGAGCACCGAGTCGTGGACGCGGGCGGCCATCTCCGTCCGCTCCTCGGCGCGCACGCGGGCCTGGCGCTCGTCCACCAGCTGGCGGGCGAGGCTCAGCCACCATGGTCCGAACACCACGACGAAGGCGGCGATCACGAGCACGGTGCCGCCTGCTGGTCGGAGCAGGGCGGTGTTCGGGTGCCCGAGGACGATCACGACGAGGCCGGCGCCGAGGAGCACGACGCCGATGACGATCCTCAGCACCAACGAGCGACGGGAGTGCCGAGGCTCGGTGCTGACCTGGAGCAGGGTCCCTGCCACCTGGCGCATCCAGACGCTCTCGTCCTCCTCGGCGTTGCGCCAGATCAGGACCAGGCCGGCGAGGCTCAGGTAGAGCGGCCAGGCGACCGAGCTGGCGTAGCCGATTCCCAGCGCCGACACGACCAGCACGGTGAGGACCAGCAGCGGCACGAAGGCCACGGCCAGGGCGATGCCGGCCCGATCGGACTTGGCCCGGCTGGCGATCGGCGCCGTCTCGCCCGCGACCGGCAACAGGAGCCACGCCACCACGTAGGCGGCGACGCCGATGCCGCTCGCCAGGCCGAACAGCACCACGGCGATGCGGACCAGCGTGGGATCGACGCCCAGTCGGGCGGCGACACCGCCGGCGACGCCGGCGATCAGCCGGTCATCCCGGCTCCGACGGAGCGGCCCCCGCCCCCGCAGGTGACGCCCCCAGTGGCGGTGCATCGCCGCCGCACCGCGCCGCCACTGACGCGGGTCGTCCCATCCGAAGCGCCGCCAGGGCGGGCCTTCTCCGGCGCCTCTGCCCCAGGGTGGGCCGGGCGGGGCCCGTGGCGGGGGCGGAGGTCGGGAATCGACGGGGTCGGCGATACGTCGATCATCGCGCCCCCGGCGACGGCCTGCCTATCGGGGAAAGCCCTGGTCGGCAGGGGTCAGACTCGGGGTTCGATCGGGGTCATCCCCGATAGCGGCGCCGAGCCGCGTGCTCCATCATCGAGCCATGGAAGACGCGACACCTGACACCGCTTCTGCACAGACCCAGATCCTCCGTCGTCCGCACGCCGGGAGGATGCTGGCGGGCGTGGCAGCCGGCATCGCCGAGCACCTCGACCTCGACGTCACGCTCGTCCGCATCGTCCTCGTTGTCCTCGCCTTCGCCGGGGGGTTGGCCGTGCCGCTCTATGTCGGGGCGTGGCTGCTGATCCCCGATGAAGGCGCGGACGTGAGCATGGCCGAGGACCTCATCGATCAATTCCGGTCTCGCTGACCGTGTGGCACTGCCACCAAGAAAGGACCGACATGCAATCGCCGTGGGAACCGCCCGGTCCGGGCGGCACAGACCCTGGACCGGGTTCGTGGGGCAGCCGGCGCCGTCCCCCCCGAGAGACCGACACCCGCATGCGCATCTCACACGCCGAGCGCAACGAGATCGCCGACGTTCTCTCGAAGCACTACGCCGAGGGTCGACTGGACAGCAACGAGTTCGAGGAGCGCGTCGGGCGGGTCATGAACGCCAAGACCCGCGGCGACGTGGCCGGCGTGCTCGATGACCTGCCCAGGCTGGGCCCCCCGGCTCCGCCGCCGCCCCGCCGCCGGCCGGTCGGACAGTGGGTGCTGGCGTTGCTGTTGGTGCTGCTCGTGGCCGGCTTCCTGGCCGCCCCGCCCCACGTGCCGCTGCTGTTGATCGGCATCGTGGTCCTGCTGGTCTGGCACCGGTTCCGAGGCCGGCGCTACTGGCGCCGCCGTGACCTGGCCTCACGCCCGTGGTGAGCGTGCCTCAGCCGAGCCGTTCGATGATCGTGGTGTTGGCCTGGCCGCCGCCCTCGCACATGGTCTGCAGCCCGTAGCGGCCACCGGTCCGCTCGAGCTCGCACAGCAGGGTGGTCATCAGCCTCGTCCCGGTCGCGCCGAGCGGATGTCCGAGCGCGATGGCGCCCCCGTTGACGTTCACCTTTTGCAGGTCGGCTCCGGTCTCCTGCTGCCAGGCCAGCACCACCGAGGCGAACGCCTCGTTGATCTCGATGAGATCGATGTCGCCCAGCGACAGGCCCGAGCGGTCGAGGGCGTAGGCCGTGGCGGGGATCGGCGCCGTCAGCATGTAGACGGGATCGGCCCCCCGGCAGCTGAGGTGGTGAACGCGCGCCCTGGGCCTCAGCCCGTGGTCGCGTACGGCTCGCTCCGATGCGACGAGCACGGCGGTGGCGGCGTCGGAGATCTGGCTCGACACCGCCGCGGTGAGGCGGCCCCCTTCGACCAGGGTTGGAAGTGACGCCATCTTCTCGAGCGACGTGTCGCGCGGACCTTCGTCAGCGCTGACGCCGGCCAACGGCACGATCTCCTGCTCGAACCGGCCCTCGGCGATGGCCTGCAGGGCCCGGCGATGGCTCTCCAAGGCGAACCGCTCCATGTCCTCGCGCGAGACGCCCCACTTGTCGGCGATCATCTCCGCCCCTCGGAACTGGGAGATCTCCTGGGTGCCGTAGCGGGCGACCCATCCCGACGAGCCGGAGAACGGGTCGGAGAAGCCGAGGGGCTCGGCGGCGGTGAGCGCGGACGCGATCGGGATCATGCTCATGTTCTGCACGCCGCCCGCCACGACGAGGTCGTTGGTGCCGCTCATGACGGCCTGGGCGGCGAAGTGCAGCGCCTGCTGGGACGAGCCGCACTGCCGGTCGATCGTCGTGCCCGGGACCTCCTCGGGCAGCCCGGCGGCCAGCCAGCAGGTGCGGGCGATGTCGCCGGCCTGGGGGCCGATGGTGTCGACGCAGCCGAACAGCACGTCCTCCACCGCCGCCGGGTCGACGTCGGTTCGGGCGACGAGCGCCTCGAGCACGTGGGCCCCGAGGTCGGCTGGATGGACCTGGCTCAGGCCGCCGCCCCGCTTGCCGACGGGAGTCCGTATGGCGTCGACGATGTAGGCCTCGCTCACTGGGGGCGCCTCCTCATCTCACCACCACCACCGACGATCCGTGGCCGAACAGGCCCTGGTTGACGGTCACGCCCGCCTTGGCCCCGTCGACCTGACGGCCGCCGGCCTCTCCCCGCAGCTGCCAGGTCAGCTCGCAGACCTGGGCGATGGCCTGGGCGGGGATGGCCTCTCCGAAGCAGGCCAGACCGCCGCTCGGGTTCACCGGGATCCGGCCGCCCAGGGTGGTGTCACCGTCGTTGAGGAGCCGCTCGGCCTCTCCTTCCTTGCACAGGCCGATGTTCTCGTACCAGTCGAGCTCCAGGGCGGTCGACAGGTCGTAGACCTCGGCCACGTCGAGATCGTCGGGACCCAACCCCGCCTCCTCGTAGGCGGCGTGGGCGATCGAGTCACGGAAGGGCAGATCAGGCGGCGGCACACCGGCGGCCGAGTCCGTGGCGAAGTTGGGCATCTCGATAACGGTGTTCGGGTACCGAGGCGTCACGGTGGAGACGGCCGCGACCTTCACCGCCCGGCTCCGCCGTCGTCGGGCGAAATCCAGGCTCGACAGCACCACGGCCGCGGCCCCGTCGCTCGTGGCGCAGATGTCGAGCAGCCGCAGCGGGCTGGCGACGACCGGTGAGGCGAGCACCTCGTCCTCGCCCACCTCCTTGTGGTAGCGGGCGTTCGGGTTGGCCGCGCCGTGGCGGCTGTTCTTGACCTTGACCCTGGCGAAGTCCCGCTCGGTGGCGCCGTAGAGCTCCATCCGGCGGCGGGCGTACAGGCCGAAGTAGGTGGGGTTCGTCGCCCCCAGCAGGCGGAAGCGGAGCCAGTCGGGATCGTCGGGTCGGTCGCCGCCCACCGGGGCGAAGAAGCCCTTGGGCGTGGTATCGGCACCGATGACGAGGGCGACGTCGCACAGGCCGGCCAGGATCCTCGCCCGGGCGATGTCGATGGCGGTCGCCCCCGAGGCGCAGGCCGAGTAGCAGCTCGACACGCGCGTGCCCGACCATCCGAGCGCCTGGGCGAAGGTCGCCCCCGCCACGTAGCCCGGATAGCCGTTGCGGATGGTGTCGGCGCCGGCGATGTACTGGATCTCGGTCCACTGGAGACCGGCATCGCCCAGCGCGGCACGGGCGGCGCTCACGCCGTAGTCGACGAAGCTCCGGCCCCACTTCCCCCATGGGTGCATGCCCACGCCCAGGATCGCCACCTGCCGGTTCGGGTCAGGCATCCGTCGGCCTCCATTTCCAGACCACGTACTCGTGCTCGTCGTCCTCGTAGAGCGTCCCGAGCGCCAGCTCCATCTCGGACCCCACACCGAGCGCGGCCACGTCGGCGCCGGGCACGAGCTGGCCCAGCACCACCATGCGCTCGTCGGCAAGCTCGACGGCGGCGATGGCGTAGGGCTCGAACGGGTCGGAAGCGACGTAGGGAGGCGGCGGCTGGTAGCGGTTGTCGGTGAACGACCAGACGCGGCCGGTGCGGCTCAGCGCTACCTCCTCGAGCTCGCCGTGCCCGCACTCGGGGTTGCGACAGGCGGGGGACTTCGGGAAGAAGCGGGCTCCGCACGACGAGCACCGGCTGCCGAGGAGCTGGGGCCGGTCCTCGTCCAGGGTGAACCAGCCCTCGATGACCGGCACCCGTGTCTTGTCGCTAGCCACGGCCGCCCGGCACCTCCACCGTGTCGGTGTCGCGGCCCGACCGCAGCAGCGTCCCCGGGCGCCCGCCGCCGAGGCCGTCCGGGCCCAGGATCTCGGTGCCGTTCACGATCACGTGCTCGATGCCGTCGGCCTCGGCGTAGAGCCGGCCGGCGCCGCTGGGCAGGTCGAACCGGGTGGCCACCGGCCGGGGCGCGACGCGATCCTCGTCGAAGACGACGATGTCGGCGTGGCACCCCTCGGCGATGCGTCCGCGGTCCCTGATGCCGTAGAGACGGGCGGGGACGTCGGTGATCATGTGGACGGCCTCTTCCAGAGGAAGGAGGTGACGGTCCCGGACCGACGGCCCGACGAGCGACGTCGTGTAGATGAAGGTGGCCAGCATGTCGAGGTGGGCACCGGCGTCGGACGCCCCGATGACCACTCTCGGGTCGCGCCACAGCTCGGTGCGCAGGCGCCAGCTCTCGGGGTCGTCGCCGCGCGCGGGCAGCAGCAGACCGGTTCGCAGCTCGTCGGCCACGACGATGTCGACGAGCGTGTCGAAGGGATCCTCGCCGCGCTCGGCGGCGATGTCGCCCACGAGCCGGCCCGAGAGACCCTCGTTGTCGGGCGAGAAGGTCTCGGCGATGCGCATCGTCTTCCAGTTGGCCATGGTGCGCAGCAGCCCGGCGTCGGGAGATGCGGCCCCGTCCCGGAGTCGACGACGCTCGTCGGGGTCGCTGAGGGCCTTCATCCGCTCGGCTGGCGGCAGGCTCATCGTCGATGACCAGCCCGGCAGGGCATCGAGGATGAACCCGGAGAGAAAGGTGAGGCGCACCTCCACCGGGTCGGCGACAGCCAGGGCGATGACCCTGGCACCCCGCTCGGCGGCGTAGTCCGACGCCCGCAGCTGGTTGGCCGCACCGTCGGGATTCTGGGACGTGACGGCGAGAAGGTTCCAGTTGAGAGGACGGTTGGCGGCGAGGGAGAGGGAGGCCATGAGGTCCATGTGCTCGTCCTCGAAGGCCCCGACCGTCGGAATGAACTCGAGCGTGGTGCCCGGGTGGTCGCGCAGCGCTGCCGCCAGCGCGACGAGCTCCTCCGTCGTCGCCGACCGGGAGGGCACGGGCTTGCCGTCTCCGTCGTTGTGGGTCGGAGCGCGGGACGACGAGAACCCGAGGCCACCAGCGGCGAGCGACTCGTGGAGGACGCGGACCATGGTCGCCAGCTGCTCATCGGAAGCCTCGGACCCGACGGCCGCCTCGCCCATCACCGAACGGCGCACGGCCGAGTGCCCGACGAGGAAGCCGGCGTTCACCATCAGGCTGCCGTCCAGCCGGTCCAGCCAGTCGCCGTAGGAGCGCCAGTCCCAGTCGAGACCGGCTTCGAGGGCCTCGATGGGCATGCCCTCGACCTTCGCCAGCATGCGCCTGACGTAGTCGGCGTGCTCGGGGGCCAGCGGGGCGATGCTGAACCCGCAGTTCCCACCGACGACCGTGGTCACCCCGTGGTACGGCGACGGGCTGGCGCTGGGATCCCAGAAGAGCTGGGCGTCGTAATGGGTGTGGATGTCGATGAACCCCGGCGCCACGACCAGCCCGCTGGCGTCGATGGTCCGCCGGGCGCCCTCGTCGACCTCGCCCACGGCGGTGATCATGCCGTCCCTGATGCCCACGTCGGCCCGCCGCCGGGGCGAGCCCGTCCCGTCGACCACGCTGGCGCCGGCGATCTTGCAGTCCAGCATCACGGACCCCCGCTCCTAAGTTTGACGTCGCGTCAGACTATCCGGGCTCGCGCCTCGGGCGCAGCGGCGCTCGTCACCGGGCCTCAACGCGATCCTGGCGCGGCGGTGGTGCCGGGCGCGGAGCTGAGCCACGCCGTGTCCTGGATCCGCTCGGCGATCCGCCACCCGTTGGCGGTCCGCCGCAGCTGGTCGCGGTAGAAGCCACCGACGAACATCAGGTCCAGGGTGCCGTCCCGCTTGGTCCGGCCCATGGGGTTGTAGAAGTAGCTGCGGCTTGTCGCCGTGTCGCCTGTCACCCGGATGTCGCGGTTGGTCACCAGATGCTGGCTCATCGAGAAGATGGACAGCGCGTCGGACAGCCACTTGGTCATCTCGGCCACCCCACCGCGGATCCCTCCCGACGAGGTGTAGTCGATGAGGGCGTCCGCCGTGAACACCGTCTGGTAGAGGTCCCAGTCCCTCGTGTCGACCGCCGTGGCGTACCGCGTGAGAAGGTCGTCGATCTCGATCCGGTCGGCGATCTCCTGTGTCATCGCTCCACCTCTCAGCTCCCCCGGTACTTCGGCGCCCGGTTCTCGGCCCGCGCGGCGCGCATCTCGGCGTAGTCGTCGCTCTTGTTGACGAACGTCTGGTAGATGAGCTCGTCGCCCATGGCCGCCCGCTGCTCAGGCCGGGCCAAGCGGGCGATGACACGGCGCGCCATCTTCACCGTCGCTGTCGGCGCGGCGGCGATCCGCTCCGCCATCTCGCGGGCAGTGGCATCGAGCTCGTCACGGGGGACGACCCGCGAGACGATGCCGTGGCCCAGCGCCTCGTCGGCCGACAGGCGTCGACCGGTGAGCACCATGTCGCTCACGAGGCCGTGACCGCACATCTGGTACAGCACTCCCACGCCTCCGGTGTCGGGGATCACGCCGTAGGTCACCTCGGGCAGCGCGAACCGGGCGTCCTCGGCGGCGATGCGGATGTCGCACAGCAGGGCACGCTGGAACGATCCACCGATGGCCCAGCCCTGGATGGCGACGATGACCGGGGCGTCCATCTCCCAGAGCTGCTGGATGCCGCGATGGCCGGTGGACATGAGCTCGTGGTGGGATGCCGCGCTGGCGAGCGTGCCGATGGTGCTCACGTCCCGGCCCGACGACCACGACTTCCCCTCGGCCCGCCAGATCACGGCGCGCAGGTCGGGACGTCCCTTCAGCTCGTGGAGGATCTCCCACAGCCGGTTGTCCATCTCGTCGTCGAACGCGTTCTGCTTGTCGACGTTGGCGTTGGTGATGGTGGCGATCGGCCCGTCGAGGTCCAGCCTGACCTTGTCGGTCGCAGCCATTCAGATGGCCCGCTCCCGCCCCTCCCAGTACGGGTCTCGGAGCCGGCGCTTGTACAGCTTGCCGTTGGGGTCTCGCGGCATCTCGACGACGAAGTCGAGCGACCTCGGGGTCTTGAACCGGGCCAGCCTGCCGGCGCAGAAGGCCAGGATGTCGTCGGCCAGCCCGGTAGAGGGCTCCACGCCGGCGGCGGGCTCGATGACGGCCTTTACCTCCTCACCCCAGTCGTCGTGGGGGATCCCGAACACCGCAGCGTCCCCGACCTTCGGATGACCGAGCAGGACGGCCTCGATCTCGGCCGGGTAGATGTTGGCCCCGCCCGAGATGATCATGTCGGCCTTGCGGTCCCGGAGGAAGAGATAGCCGTCGTCGTCGAGGTAGCCGATGTCGCCGACGGTGAAGAAGCGCCCCACCCGGTTGCTCTCAGTCTTCTGCCGGTCCTTGTAGTACTCGAACTCCACGCCGGGCATGGCCATGTACACGGTGCCGATCTCGTTCGGGGGCAGCTCCTTGCCCTCGTCATTGAGGATCACCACCTCCGAGATCGGCCACGCGTTGCCGACGGTGCCCGGCTTCTTCAGCCAGTCCTCGGACAGGACCATCGTGCCCCCGCCCTCGCTGGCGGCGTAGTACTCGTCGATCACCGGCCCCCACCACTCGATCATCCCCCGCTTGATGTCGATCGGGCAGGGGGCGGCAGCGTGGACCATGTGGCGCAGCGACGAGAGGTTGTACCTGGCCTTCGCCTCGTCGGGGAGGGCCAGCAGGCGGTGGAACTGGGTGGGCACCATGTGGCTGTTGGTGACCCGGTACCGGTCGATCAGCTCGAGCATGCCCTCGGGCGTCCACTTGTCCATCACCACGACGGTGTGGCCGAGCTGGAGCGCGCCTCCAGCGAAGACCAGCACGGCGGTGTGATAGAGCGGCGAGCCGCAGATGTGGACGTTGTCGTCGTGGGGCTGAAGGCCGAACAACAGCAGCATCCCGCCTGACGCGATGGCGCTTGCTTCTGGGTCTGCGGCGGGGAGCTGGCGCCGGACCCCCTTGGGCTTGCCCGTGGTGCCCGAGGTGTAGTTCATCACCGTCCCGGTGCGGCGGTCCGAGGGGAGGGCGGTCGGCTGTCGGTCCTTGAGCTCGGTGTACGAACGAAAGCCGGGCACGGAGCCCACCGCGAAGCTCCGGTCCTCCGGAAAGCCCAGTTCCTTGGCGGCCGCCGTGCAGACATCGGCGAAGCGCTCGTGGGCGACGAACACCTTGGCGTCGCAGTCCTGGACGATGTAGGCGATCTCCGGCCCGACGAGGTGGTGGTTGATCGGTATCAGGTACCACCCGGCCTGCAGGGCGGCGAGATACAGCTCGAAGACCTCGACGCTGTTCGGCAGCACCATGGCGATCGAGTCGCCGACCTCGAGGCCGAGCTGGCGCAGGCCGTGCACCAGCTGGTTCGCCGAAGCGAGGAGCTCACCGGCGCTGATCTCGGTGCCGTCGGGGTTCACCACCGCCAGATGGTCGGGATCTTCGGTCGCGATGCTCCAGAATCCGAGGTCTGCCATCGGCACGTTCTCCTGATCACTCGCCCGGCCTGCCGGGCCGGCCTTTCACTTGGCCGGCTCCCGGGCCGGCTTGGTCCTGCGGCGGCCACAGACTAGAACAGATTCCAATAACCTGGACCGCCGAGGCGAAGAGCAGGAGGCAACGCACATGGGCCAGCCCGTGATCGTCGAGGCGGTGCGGACACCGATCGGCAAGCGCAACGGCGTGCTGTCGGGGCTCCACGCCGCCGACATCCTCGCCGCCGCCCAGGTCGAGGTCGTCAAGCGGGCGGGCATCGACCCCGCCGACGTGGAGCAGGTCGTCGGCGGCTGCGTCACGCAGGCCGGCGAGCAGGCGTCCAACGTCACCCGCAACGCGTGGCTGGGTGCCGGCCTGCCGTTCGAGACGGCAGCCACCACCGTGGACTGCCAGTGTGGGTCCTCGCAGCAGGCGAACCACCTCGTCGCCGGGCTGGTTGCTGCGGGGGCGATCGACGTGGGCATCGCCTGCGGCATCGAGGCCATGAGCCGGGTCGGCCTGGGCATGAACGTGTTCAACGGCCCCGGCATACCCCGCCCGGAGGGCTACCCCGCCGACATGCCCGATCAGTTCGGCGCGGCCGAGCGCATCGCCGAGCGTCGGGGCATCACCCGGGACGAGGTCGACGCGCTCGCCCTGGCGTCCCAGCAGCACGCTGCCCGGGCCCAGGCCGAGGCGCGCTTCGAGCGCGAGATCACCCCGGTCGAGGCGCCGGTCGTCGGCCCGGAGGGTCCGACCGGGACCCGCCAGGTGGTCGACCGCGACCAGGGACCCCGAGAGACGACGGCCGAGGGGCTGGCCAAGCTGCAGCCCGTCCGGGAGGGCGGCATTCACACCGCGGGCAACAGCTCGCAGATCTCAGACGGCGCCGCTGCCGTGCTGTGGATGTCCGAGGAGCGGGCCCGGGCTGCCGGGCTGCGGCCTCGGGCCCGCATCGTCGCCCAGGCCCTGGTCGGCTCCGAGCCCTACTACCACCTCGACGGCCCCGTCGACGCCACCCGCCGGGTGCTGGCCAAGGCGGGCATGACGATGGGCGACATCGACCTGTTCGAGGTCAATGAGGCGTTCGCGTCGGTCGTGTTGTCGTGGGCGAGCGTCCACCAACCGGACATGGACAAGGTGAACGTCAACGGCGGCGCCATCGCCCTCGGCCATCCCGTCGGCGCCACCGGCAGCCGGCTCGTGACCACCGTCCTGCACGAGCTGGAGCGGTCCGACCAGACCACCGCCCTGGTGTCGATGTGCTGTGGCGGCGCCCTGGCGACGGGGACGATCCTCGAGCGCATCTGAGGAGACAGGAGATGTGCCCCAGCCGACTACTCGGCGCTGGGGTGCCGGAGGTGATCGACCCGCCGACCTACGCGCTCGTCAGGCGGTGCTGCGGGCAAGCCGCCCTGGGCGTTCGCCGGAGTCGGTGTCGTCTTGGCGGGTGATGACACCGTTGACGAGAGTGGCGAGGTAGCCGTAGGAGGGTTGAAGGATGCGGCTGGCACCCGAGGGCAGGTCGTAGCGCGCCTCGGGCGGGAGGATGCGCAGACCGTCCATGTCGATGACGTTGAGGTCAGCCCTCTTGCCGCCCGTAATGGTGCCGCGGTCGGCAAATCCGTAGAGGGCTGCGTTGGCGCCGCTCAGCTTGTGGACGAGCAGCTCTACCGGGAGTTGTTCGCCCCTGGTGCGGTCACGGGCCCAGTGAGTGAGGTGGAACGTCGATGCGGAGCAGTCGGAGATCAGATTGACGTGAGCTCCGGCATCGCCCAAGCCGGTCACCGTGTAGGGGTCGAGCATCATCTCGCGGCACGCGTCCAGGGTGCCGCCGACGAAGTTGGAGCCGAGGAGGGCGTAGAAGGCCTTGCCTTCGTCGGCGAGCAGCAGGTCGTACATGTGGGCGACGGGGTCCTTGCCGACGGCTGCGGCTTGGGCGTACACCGACTGGTCGAGGCTGGGTTCGTAGTCGACGGGGTCAGACAGCGGGAAGGTGAGTGGGAGCGCGGTGACGAGCAGGCCTATGAGGACCGCCGAGAAATCGCCTGATTCAATGGTCGGGTCGGGTTCGGCGAGGATCGCCTCGCGCACCTCGGGTCGGCGCATCTCGGCGACCCGCTGGGCTAGAGGCAGGTGGGCGAGCTTGCGGTAGGTCGGCCTGCCCATGAAAAGGTGGTAGGTGTCGAGGTTGGTCATGATCGTGACCGAACGAGGGATCACCTGGGGTCGCAGAGTTGACCCATTCCGGTTGGCCTCTGTGGCCGCGTCGAGCACGAGTCGCCAGTGATCACAATCCTCGAAGAGCTGGGCGACGGTGAACGTCACCGGGCGGCCGCTGGCGTGCGACACCGAGTCAAGCAGACGCACCTCGTCGATCTGTTTCGTCGTCTCGCGGCCACCCAGCCCGCCGATGGTGCCCGCCAGGATGGCCTCGAAGACACCCCTGCCCGCCGATCGCAGAGCTCCGGCGAGCGCCAACAACTCCTCTTCAGCAGCAAACGTCCCCGGCACTGGTCGGCCCGAACGGGCCCGGTGTCCGACCGTGCGCGAGGTCGAGAATCCGACGGCGCCGGCGAAGAGTGCTTCCTCTACGACCGCAGCCATGGCAGCCAGGTCTTCGGCCGAGGCGTTCTCGTTGGCCGCGCCGCGCTCGCCCATCACGTAGAACCGCACCGCCCCGTGCGCGACCTGGGCGGCGATGTCGATCGCGTAACTTCGCCGGTCGAGCAGGTCGAGATACTCCCCGAAGGTCTCCCACTGCCCCCACGGCATCCCGACACTGAGCGCCGAGCCGGGTATGTCTTCGACGCCTTCCATGAGGTCGATCAAGGCGTCGTGGTCGCTCGGGCGCACGGGGGCGAAACCGACCCCGCAATTGCCCATGACGAGCGTCGTCACGCCGTTGGTCGCGGACGGCTCCAAGGCGTCGTCCCAGGTGACCTGGCCGTCGTAGTGAGTATGGACGTCCACCCAACCTGGCGTGACGAGCGCGCCATCGGCGTCGAGCACTTGCCCGGCCTGCTCGGTGATGGCGCCGACCTCGACGATCTTGCCATCGCGCACGCCGACATCGGCGGTATACGACGGGTTGCCCGTTCCGTCGACGACGGTGCCGCCCTTGATCACTATGTCGAGCACGTTGCGCTCCTCATTGTTCGGCAGACGTCAACCTCGTACTGCCTAGCTTGGCATCAGACCACCCTTCGGGGCGATGAAGAGGATGGTGGCCTCGCACAAGAGGGTGTCTCCGTCCCACGACTTGCCCCAGCAGAAGATCTTTCGCCCGTCCACCCGGTCGAGCCCGGCTTCGAAGTCGATGCGGCAGTCGAGAGGGGTCGGCCGTCGCATCTTGACCGTGAGCGTACCCGTGTAACCGGCGAAGCCCGAGGCCATCTGGGCGAAGCCCATCATGTCGTCGAAGGCGGCAGCCACGAAGCCGCCGTGTAGGCAGCCCGGGGGGCCCTCGTAGGGGGTGGTGTACACGGCGTGGCCCCGGGTGATGCCGTCGCTCATCTCGAACTGGAGCGGAGGGGCGAGGGGGTTGCTTCGCCCGCTGACACCGCTGCGCTCCAGCAGGGCCGCGTCGTCGGGGCCGGAGGTGGCCAGGCCACCGAAGCGGCGGAGGGACGGCATCGACTCCAACCGGTCGGCGAGGACGCGCGTCTCGTCGGTCAGCCGCGCCAACTCGGCGGCGCCGGCGCGCTCCGGATCGAGGAGGGCGATGTGGTCGATGACACGTCGGCACTCGCCCACCAGGGCGTGCTTGAGGGCACGGTGCTCGGTCTCGACCGGGTCACCAACGGTGTAGGCGACCCGGGGGTCGGGGGGCAGGCTCATGACCCGGGACCCTACGTGTTCCGGCCGGCCTCCCGGGCCGGCCACCGGGCGTCACCCGATCGTCCGAGCTCTGGATGCGGTGCTGCCCCCGTCCACGGGCAGGTTGATGCCGCTGATCACCTCGGCCTCCCGGCTGGCCAGGAACAGTGCCGCGTAGGCGACGTCGGTGGGCGTGGCCAGCCGTGTGAGGTGCATCTCCTCCAGCCGTCGGCGGCGCTCGTCGGTCAGCTCCGCATCCCGCACCTCGTGCAGGATGTAGCCGGGCTGCACGGTGTTGCATCGTATGCCCCGGCGCGCGAAGTCGATTGTGATCGACCGGGTCAGCGCACTGAGGCCACCCTTGCTGGCGGCATAGGCGGCCAGCCGAGGTGTGGCCAGCTCGGCCGCCCGGGACGAGACGTTGACGATGGAGCCATGGCCTGCGGTCAGCATGTGCGGGATGGCGAGGCGGCACAGGGTGGCGACGGCCACGAGGTTCACCCGCAGGACCGACTCGAAGGTCCAGGCGCTCACGTCGGTGACGGGACCGTCGCCGGCATCGCGGCCTCCAGCCACTGCGTTGTTGACCAGGACCGTGAGCGGACCAAAGCGCAGCACCGCCGCCTCGACGAGGGCTTCGGACTGGACCTCGTCACTCAGGTCGGCGAGGACGAACGCGGCCTCGCCTCCCGCGGCGGCGATGGACTCGACAACCTCGTCGCCGCGCGCCTGGTTCCGACCGGTGACGACGACCCGGGCGCCTTCCTCCGCGAACACACGGGCCATCTCCCGTCCGAGGCCTCGCGTCGACCCCGTGATCAGCGCCACCTCGCCCTGCAACCGCTCGCCCACGGCCGGGCTCATCCCCCCGCCGGGGTCGCGTCGAGGTACGCCGGCCGCTCACCGCCGCCGTGGGCGACCACGTTGCTGCCACTCAGGTAGCGGGCGAGCGGGGAGGCCAGGAAGAGGCACACCCCGGCGATGTCGTCGGGCTCGCCCATCCGACCGAGGGGCACCGTCGCCGCCACCGCGGCCACGCCGGCCTCGTCGCCGTAGTGGAGGTGGGCGAGCTCGGTGCGGATCAACCCCGCCGTGACGCAGTTGACCCGCACCTTGGGGGCCCACTCGACGGCGAGGGTCTCGGTGAGGTTGAGCAGACCGGCCTTCGCGGCGCCGTAGGCAGCGGCCCCTGGCGACGGGCGCAAGCCGCTGACGCTGGCGATGTTGACGATCGCCCCGCCCTCGGGCTGCTGCTGCATCACGGTGTTCACCCGCTGGGAGAAGTTGAGGGGAGCGACCAGGTTGAGCGAGATGATGGAAGCCGAGAACCGCGGGGACGCGGTGGCGGCGGGGGCCACCGGCGCTCCGCCGGCGTTGTTGACGAGCACGTCGAGGTGGGCGAACCGCTCCGTCGCGTAGGACACGACCCGGTCGATCTGTTCCACCTCGCGCACGTCGGCCTCGACGAACGCCGCTTCCCGTCCGCCACCGGCGATCGGCTCCTCGGGTTCGTGGCGACAGCACACCACCACGTCAGCGCCCGCGGCGAGAAACCTCGTCGTGATGCCCCGGCCGATCCCCCTACAGCCGCCGGTGACGACCGCGACCTTCCCGGACATGTCGAGGGGATCGCCCATCGTCCGATCCCGGGGAGCTACCAGAGCTCGTCGACGTAGGTGTCGGTGCCCACGACCGTGGGGATGAACGGCGCGGCCAGGGCGGCGTGGGCCAGCCCACTGCCCGACACGGCCTTGCCCAGCTCGACGAAGCGGTCCCAGGCGTGGCGCGGATCAGTGTCGAGGAAGTAGAGGTGCATCGACCTGCGGTCGGCGCCCTCGTCACGGGGGACGAACGACGGCGCGTCGCCCCGCAGGGGCACCTGCGACCACGACGAGACCGACGCCACGGGGGAACCGGGAAGCCACGACGGCAACAGCTCGTCCTCGTACCAGCGGTCGACCTGCTCCTTGGTCACTCCTTGCTCCCGCTCGATGCTCACGGCGACCATCCCCCCGAAGTCGTGGTCGAGCGCGAGCTCGAGAGGCACGGGGTCATCGTCGCGGTAGCGGCGCCAGTCGTGGGTGTACAGCGCCGTGTGGATGTGGGTGCGATGGTCGAAGCCGCGCCCGTCGGCGTACAGCGCCTTCACCTGATCGGTGGCCCAGCTGAAGTGCTCGCCGTGCTTGCCCTCGAGCACCCAGTAGACGGCCAGGTACGAGCCGGCGTCGACCGGGTCGGCCACCGGGCTGTCGGCGGGGTAGCGCAGGTCCTTGAGCGCACGGGTCGCCACCCAACGACGGCCGGAGAAGAGCCACGGCCCGATGAGGCAGCCTGCATAGAAGTGATCCCGCTCGTACCAGCGGTTGTACTCGACCTCGTGGCCACGGTGGGGGTCCACCATCGTGAACAGCATGCTCCCCACCCGGATCGGGTACTCCCTCATCGCTCGGCGTCCCTTCGTCAGCCACGTGACGGTGTGTCAGAATCCTAACCTATGGGCATCTCGCACGGCATGGCCGACGGCGCTGCCGACGGGGTGGCCGAGGTCGTCATCGACGTCCCGCCGGTCAACGCGCTCGACGTCAAGAGCTGGTTCGACCTCGCCGACGCGGTCCGGGGGCTCGGCGCCCGGGAGGCCGTCCGGGTGGTGATCGTGGCCGCGGAAGGCCGGGGGTTTTGCGCGGGGGTGGACATCAAGGAGATCCAGCGCGAGGGGAGCGCGGCGCTCGTCGGGGTGAACCGGGGCTGCGCGGCGGCGTTCGCCGCCGTCTACGAGTGCGAGGTCCCGGTCATCTCGGCCGTACAGGGGTTCTGCCTGGGCGGAGGCATCGGGATCGTCGGCAACTCCGACGTCATCGTGGCGTCGACCGACGCCACCTTCGGCCTGCCCGAGGTGGACCGCGGCGCCCTCGGTGCGGCCACCCACCTCGCTCGCCTCGTGCCCCAGCACAAGATGCGGGCCATGATGTACACCAGCGCCACGGCCACGGCCGAGGAGCTGCACCACTTCGGCTCCGTCCTGCGCGTCGTCGAGCGGGACGATCTTCGCGCCGCCGCCCGGGAGGTGGCCGCCCAGATCGCGGCGAAGAACCCCGCCGTCATCAGGCGGGCCAAGGAGTCCCTGAACGGGATCGATCCCGTCGACGTCAAGCGCAGCTACCGCTTCGAGCAGGGCTTCACCTTCGAGCTGAACCTGTCGGACGTGTCCGACGAGGCCCGGCAGGCCTTCATCGACAAGGACGAACCCCGACCCCGTGGCTGACAAGCGCACGACGGAGGACGAGGTCGCCGCTGAGCTGTCCGACGGGATGACGGTGGGCATCGGCGGGTGGGGGTCGCGGCGCAAGCCGATGTCGCTGGTGCGGGCCATGCTTCGCTCGAACGTCAAGGATCTGACGCTCGTGTCCTACGGCGGGCCGGACGTCGGGCTCCTGTGCGCGGCGGGCAAGGTGCGAAAGGTGATCTACGGTTTCGTCTCGCTCGACTCGATCCCGCTCGAGCCGCACTTCCGGGCGGCCCGCCAGAGCGGCGCCATCGAGGCCATGGAGCTCGACGAGGGCATGCTGCAGTGGGGCCTGTACGCGGCGGCGTTGCGGCTCCCGTTCCTGCCGACCCGCGCCGGGCTCGGCTCGGACGTCATGCGCATCAACCCCGAGCTGTCCACGGTCGCCTCGCCCTACGACGGTGAGGAGGTGGTCGCCATGCCGGCGCTGCCACTCGACGTGGCCCTGGTTCACATGAACCGCGCCGATGCAGGTGGGAACGGGCAGTACCTCGGGCCGGACCCCTATTTCGACGACCTCTTCTGCATGGCCGCTCGCCGTCGGTTCCTGTCCTGCGAGCGCCTCGTCCCCACCGAGGACCTCCTGAAGGAGGGGCCGGTGCAGTCCCTCCGAATCAACCGCATGATGACCGACGGGGTGGTGGAGGCGCCGCACGGCGCCCATTTCACCTCGTGCGATCCCGACTACGAGCGCGACGAGGAGCTCCAGCGGGAGTACGCCACCGCCGCCGGCGATCCCGAGGCGTGGGCGACGTTCCGGCGCACGTACCTCGAGCTTCCCAGCGAGGCCGACTACCAGAAGCGGGTGCGCCGGCCGTGATCGCGGAGGCGACGCTCGACGAGATCTGCGTGGTGGCCTGCGCCGAGGCGTGGCGCGGTGACGGGGAGGTGCTGGCCAGCCCCATCGGCATGGTGCCGACCATCGGCGTCCGGCTGGCCAAGGCCACCTTCGAGCCCGACCTAGTGCTTACCGACGGGGAGGCCTACCTGGTGGCCAACCCGCTGCCGGTCGGCCGACCGGCCGAGACGAAGGTGGTCGAGGGGTGGCTGCCCTACCGGTCGGTGTTCGACGTCCTGTGGGCCGGTCGGCGCCACGTGATGATGGGGGCCACCCAGCTCGACCGCTACGGCAACCAGAACATCGCCTGCATCGGCGACTGGCAGCGCCCCAAGGCGCAGCTCCTCGGGGTCAGAGGAGCTCCGGGCAACACCGTCAACCACCCCACGAGCTACTGGGTGCCCAACCACTCCCGGCGCGCCTTCGTCGAGCACGTCGACATGGTGTCGGGGGTCGGCTACCAGCGCGCCGCCGAGACGGGCGCGTCCGCATCCCGCTTCCACGAGGTCCGGGTGGTGGTGACCAACAAGGCGGTCCTCGACTTCGCCACGCCCGACCACGCCATGCGGCTGCGGTCGGTGCATCCCGGGGTGACCGTCGACGAGGTGGTGGAGGCCACGGGTTTCCCGCTCGAAATCCCCGAGGAGGTCGCGGAGAGCAGGATCCCGACCGACGAGGAGCTGCACCTCGTGCGCGAGGTGCTCGACCCCAGTGGACTGCGCAGGAGCGAGGTGAAGTGAGCGAGGCGCTCCACACCCGCCTCTGCGACCTGCTCGACGTCCGCTATCCGATCGTGCAGACCGGCATGGGGTGGGTGTCGGGACCGCGGCTGACCGCCGCCTCCAGTCAGGCGGGCGCCCTGGGGATCCTCGCCGGCGGGACGATGACCCTCGACGAGCTGGAGCGGGCGGTCAACGAGGTGAAGGAGCGAACGGACCGTCCCTTCGGTGTGAACTTCCGCACCGACCAGCCCGACGTGGAGGATCGGGTGGCGCTGATCGTGAAGTCGGGCGTGAAGGTGGCCAGCTACGGCCAGGCGCCGCGCCCCGACCTCATCCACCGTCTGCGGGACAACGGCGTGGTGAACATCCCGACGATCGGCGCCCGGCGTCACGCCGAGAAGGTGGTCGAGTGGGGCGCCGACGCCCTCATCGCCCAGGGCATGGAGGGCGGCGGCCACACCGGTCAGGTGCCGACCTCGCTGCTCCTACCCCAGGTGGTCGACGCCGTCGACGTGCCCGTCGTGGCCGCCGGCGGCTTCTTCGACGGCAGGGGCCTGGTGGCGGCGCTCGCCTACGGGGCCGCCGGGGTGGCCATGGGCACACGCTTTCTCCTCACGAAGGAGAGCACGGTGCCCGACAACGTGAAGGGGATCTACCTCGACAAGTCGGTGACCGACACCGTGGTGTCGCGCCACATCGACGGCCTGCCCCAGCGGGTGATCCGCACCGACGTGGTCGACTCGCTCGAGCGGTCCGGACGGCTCACCGCCCTGCCGCGCGCCGTGCGGAACGCCTTCGCCTTCCGCAAGCTCACCGGCACGTCGCTGCGCGACCTGCTCTCCGAGGGGCTGGCCATGAAGAAGCGCCAGGGCCTGACCTGGGGGCAGATGGTGATGGCGGCGAACGCGCCCATGATGACGAGGGCGGCCATGGTCGAGGGGCGGCCGGAGGTCGGCATACTGCCCACGGGGCAGGTCGTAGGGGTCATCGAGGAGCTCCCGGACGTGGCCCAGGTCATCGCTGGCATCATCCGACAGGCCGAGGAGACGCTGGCCCGCCTGGGCGGGTGACCGGCGGGAGCGGGAGGCCTCATGGATCTCGATTTCACGCCCCACGAGGAGGAGTTCCGGCGGATCGCCAGGTCGTGGCTGGAGGACAACGTCCCAGCGGCGCCGCTCGCTTCCATGGACACCGCCGAGGGGTTCGAGCAGCACCGCGAATGGGAGCGACAGCTCTCGGGCGGAGGCTGGTCGACGGTCTCGTGGCCGGTCGAGCACGGAGGTCAGGGTGCGAACCTGATCGAGTGGCTGGTCTTCGAGGAGGAGTACTACCGGGCCGATGCCCCAGGCCGGGTCAACCAGAACGGCATCTTCCTCCTCGGGCCGACCATCATCGAGCTCGGCACCGAAGAGCAGAAGGCCCGCTTCCTCCCGCCCATGTCCTCCGGGGACGAGATCTGGTGCCAGGGGTGGTCCGAGCCCGACGCCGGGAGCGACCTGGCCGCCATCCGCAGCCGGGCGGTCCGCGACGGCGACGACTACGTGCTCGACGGCCAGAAGACGTGGTGCTCCCGCGGCGCCTTCGCCGACTGGATGTTCGGGCTGTTCCGGACCGACCCCGCGGCGGAGCGCCATCGCGGGCTGACCTTCATCCTCGTGCCGATGGACGCCCACGGGGTGACGGTCCGCCCGATCGCCCAGCTCGACGGGGAGACCGGCTTCGCCGAAGTCTTCCTCGAGGGTGTCCGTGTCCCCGCCGCCAACGTGGTGGGGGAGCAGGACCGGGGCTGGAAGGTCGCCATGGCCACCGCCGGCTTCGAGCGGGGTCTCAGCCTGCGCAGCCCCGCCCGGTACACCGCGACGGCCGAGCGGCTCATCGACCTGTACGGCCGGGTGGGCGGCACCGCCGACGCCGCGCTGCCCGGCGAGGTGGTGCAGGCCTGGATGGACGCGGAGGCCTACCGGCTGCACACCTACTGGACGGTGTCGCGCATCATCGACGGTGGCTCCATCGGGGCCGAGTCCAGCCTCAACAAGCTGTGGTGGTCGGAGATGGACGTGCGCATGCACGAGACCGCTCTTCGCCTGCTGGGGCCGTCGGCCGAGCTCGTCGGGAAGGCGCCCAGCGTGGTGGACGACGGCCGGTGGCTCGACGGCTTCCTCTTCGCCCTGGCGGGGCCCATCTACGCCGGCACAAACGAGATCCAGCGCAACGTCGTCGCCGATCGGGTCCTGTCGCTTCCCCGGAGCTCGTGATGCGGTTCGCCTTCGACGAGGACCACGTGCTCTTTCGGACGACCGTGCGGGACTTCTTCGCCAAGGAGTGCACGCCCGCCGCCGTCCGGGAGGCATGGTCGAGCCACCGCGGATGGTCGACCGAACGATGGACGAAGCTGGCGGCACTGGGGGTCACCGGCCTGACCGTTCCCGAGAGCCACGGCGGACTGGGTATGGACGAGCTGTCGCTGGTCCTCGTGCTCGAGGAGTCGGGACGGGCCGGCCTTCCCGAGCCCATCGTGGACACCACGGCGGTGGGGGCACCCCTGCTGGCCGAGGTGGGGTCGGACGATCTGCGGGAGCGCTGGCTTCGCCCGGTGGCGGCCGGGCAGGCCATCCTCGGCGTCGGCCTGGCCGGGTATCCGTACGTGGACCACGCCGGGTCTGCCGACCTGCTCCTGCTCCAGCGGGGCGACGAGGTGCACGCCGTCGCGCCGGACCAGGTGACGATGTTCGAGCAGCCGTCGCTCGACGGCGCCCGCCGGCTCGCGACCGTCGAGTGGGAGCCGCGGGTCGGCACACGGCTTGCCGACGGCGAACGGGCCGCGGCGGCAGTCGAGTCCGCCCTCGACCGCGGCGCACTGGCCACGGCGGCCCAGCTGCTCGGCGTCTCGCAGCAGCTCATCAACCTCGCCGTCCAGCACGCCCGTCACCGGGTGCAGTTCGGGCAGCCGATCGGCGCCTTCCAGGCCGTCAAGCACATGCTCGCCGACGCCCTCCTCCGGCTGGAGCTGGCCCGGCCGGTCGTCTACCGGGCCGCCTACTCGGTGGCCCGCGACGAGCCCGAGCGGGCGCTCGACGTGTCCATGGCCAAGGCCTACGCCTCCGACGCGGCGACGCTCGCCTCTCGGGTCGCACTCCAGACCCACGGCGCCATCGGCTACACCTGGGAGCACGACCTCCACTTGTGGATGAAGCGGGGCTGGGCGCTGGCTGCGTCGTGGGGTGACGCCGCCTGGCACCGGGCTCGGGTTGGCGCAGCGGTCCTTCCGGTGCCCTAAGCTGATGGTGTATCAGATTCTGCGTGGCGCCAGCGCTGGCGGGCGCCACCCTGCCTAGGGAGCCACATTGGATTTCGAGCTCTCCCCCGAGCAGGTCGCCTTCCGGGAAGAGGTCGAGCGCTTTCTCGACGACAACGACGATCCCGAGGTGTTCGACGTCACGCGGGAGAACATGGCCCAGATCGTCGACACGCCGAAGAAGCGGGCGTTCATGCGCAAGGTCGGCGAGCACGGCTGGCTCGGGATCACCTGGCCCAAGGAGTGGGGCGGCCAGGAGAGCGACGGGGTCTACGAGTACCTCCTCAACGAGGCCCTGGCCCGTCGGGGCGGCCCGCAGATCGGCAAGGGCGTGGGGATCATCGGCAAGACGATCCTGGCCCACGGGAGCGACCGGCTGAAGAAGGAGTTCCTGCCCAAGATCCTGCGCAACGAGGTCGAGTTCGCCGTGGGCTACAGCGAGCCCGACGCCGGCTCCGACGCCGCTTCCATGAAGCTGCGAGCGACGCGCGATGGCGACGGCTGGCGGTTGAACGGCCAGAAGACGTGGACGACCTCGGCCCACTTTGCCGAGTGGTACTGGGTGGGCGCCCGCACCGACCCGGACGCGCCCAAGCATCGCGGGATCACTCTGTTCCTCGTCCCCCTCGACCAGCCCGGCATCACCATCAACGGCATCTGGACGATGGGCGACGAGCGCACCAACGACGTCTTCTTCGACGACGTCTGGGTGTCTGACGACTACGTCGTCGGCGAGCTGAACCGAGGCTTCCAGTACATCTCCGAGGCACTGGACCTCGAGCGGTTCAC
The DNA here is from genome assembly GCA_036270875.1 of Acidimicrobiales bacterium. Classification (NCBI taxonomy): domain Bacteria; kingdom Bacillati; phylum Actinomycetota; class Acidimicrobiia; order Acidimicrobiales; species Acidimicrobiales bacterium. The sequence goes on along the minus strand of DATBBR010000039.1, from coordinate 14,311 downwards.
CATGTTCACGTTCTCGCCCATCGAGCAGCGGATGGACCTGCTGCGCGATTACGTGGCGACCGAGACGCGCGACGACGAGCGCCTGGGTGACGACCCGGTGGTCCGCCACGAGATCGCCCGCCTCGCCACCGACTGCGAGGTGGCGCGCGTGCTGGGGCTGCGCTTCGTGGCCAAGTCGATGAAGGGAGGCCCGCCCCCGACCACCGAGGCGTCGGAGTACAAGCTGTTCGCCACCGAGCTCTCCAAGCGGCTGGCGAACGCCTCCATGGACATCGGTGGTCCCGGCAGCCAGCTGCGGGTGCACACCGAGGACGCTCCGATGCAGGGACGGGCGGAGTCGACGTACCGCTACACGGTGATCGACACCCTCGGCGGCGGCGCCTCCGAGATCCAGAAGAACATCATCGCCCGCCGCAAGCTCGGCCTGCCCAAGAACTTCTGAGCGTGACCAGGCCGATGCTCGAGGGTGTCACCGTGCTCGATCTGGCGAGCGTGGGGCCGGCCGCACGGGCGTCGCGTTGGCTGGCCGACTACGGCGCCACGGTCGTGAAGGTCGGACCGGTCCCGGCCAGGGAAGGTGTGCACCTCACGCCGCCGTTCTTCGCGTACAGCGCCCACCGGGGCATGAAGCGTCTGCTCGTCGACCTCAAGTCCGGCGAGGGCAGGGAGGCCTTCCTGCGATTGGCCGAGGGGGTGGACGTGATCATCGAGAGCTTTCGTCCGGGCGTGACCGCCAGGCTGGGGATCGGCTACGACGACGTCCGGGGTCGCAACCCGCGCATCGTCTACTGCTCGACGACCGGGCACGGCCAGTCCGGACCCCACGCCGAGCGGGCCGGCCATGACCTCGACTACCTGGCCGTGAGCGGGTTCCTCGACTGCTCGGGACGGGGGGCCGAGGGCAAGCCGCCGATCCCGGGTGCGACGGTCGCCGACAGCGCCGGGGGCGGCATGCAGGCCGTGATCGGCATCCTTGCCGCCCTGGTGCGACGGGGCGCCAGCGGGGAGGGCGCCTACCTCGACGTGTCGGTCGCCGACGGCGTCGTGGCCCTCATGGCCCTGCAGATCGATGAGTACCTGGCCACCGGGGTCGTGCCCGGCCCCGGCCACGGGATGCTCACCGGGCGCTACGCCTGCTATGACACCTACCGGACGGCGGACGGAGGATGGGTGGCGGTGGCGGCGATCGAGCCGCGCTTCTGGGCCAACCTGTGCCGCGCCCTCGGCGTTCCGCAATGGGTCGATTGCCAGACCGACGACGAGGTCCAGGAGCGCATCAGGGCCGATCTGGCTGCGGTGTTCGCGACCCGCGATCGGGACGACTGGGTCGCCGAGCTGGCCGCGTCTGACGCCTGCGTCGCCCCGGTGCTCTCCGTGCCCGAGGTCGTGGAGGATCCGCAGCTGTCGGCGCGGGGCACGTTCGTGAAGGCGACGCACCCCCAGCACGGCACTTTTCTCCAGGTGGCCCCCGTGCTGGCGGGAACGGTCGCCCCGGCGGAGCCGGTTCGAGTGCGCGACGCGGGCAAGACCGACACCGACGAGCTACTGGTGGAGGCCGGGCTGTCCCCGGCAGAGTGCACCCGGCTCCGTGAATGCGGTGCGGTCGCATGAGCTCTCTTCCTGCGGACGTCGCCGAGGTCATTGGGCGCACGCAGTACGAGGAGGCCGGCGAGTTCCCGGTCGAGCGCAGCTACGTGTGGACCACGTGCGCGTCGGTGGAGAACGGCAACCCCCCCTTCTGGGACGACGAGGTGGCGTCGGCGGTCACCGGCGGTCCCGTGGCGCCGCCGACGATGCTGTCGGTGTGGTTTCGTCCCCACCATTGGGCACCGGGACGAGCGGGCGAGGCCCAGCCATTGCAGGTGCACTTCGACCTGAAGGAGCGCTTCGGGCTACCGGAGGCCGTGATCAGCGACAACACCATCACCTTCTTCGAGCCGGTGCGGCCGGGTGACGTCGTGTCCAGCCGCCAGGTACTGCAGTCGGTGAGCGAGGAGAAGACGACTCGCCTCGGAACGGGCCGGTTCTGGGTGATCGACGTCGAGTACCGCAACCACCGCGACGAGCTGGTGGGCGTGGAGTCCTACACGGGTTTTGGGTACCGGCGGGGCCCGTCGTGATGGTCCCCCGCCTCACCCTCGACGACGTGAAGGAGGGCCAGGAGCTGCCGCCGCTGTCCCACGAGGTCAGCGCCACCACCATCGTGCTCGGCGCGCTGGCCAGCCGGGACTGGCGACCGATGCACCACGACCACGACTTCGCGGTGAACCGCAACGGCATCCGCGACATCTTCATGAACACCCCCAACCAGGCGGCGTGGTTCGAGCGCTACCTGACCGACTGGACGGGCCCCAAGGGCCGACTGGGACGGATGCGGTTCCGGATGAAGGGGTCGGTCTTCCCGGGAGACACCATGGCGCTGTCGGGCGTGGTGCGCACCGTGGAGGTCGACGACACCGGCTGCGGCTGGGCCGAGGTCGACCTCGCCCTCCGGGTCGGCGACCAGACGTGCACCGAGTGCTCGGCCCGCATCGCCATCCCCGTCGCTCCCGACGACAACCCGTGGGCCCGGCGCGCCGAGCGCTGGCATCCCTGATCCCAAAGCCGACCGGAGGCATATCCGCCCATGGAGCTGGACTTCACCGCCGAGCAGGAGCTGCTCCGGGACGCCGTGCGGGGCATGTGCGCCAAGCACGCCAGCCTCGACGTCGTCCGCCAGATGGAGGGCGATGCGATCGGCTATCCCGACCAGCTGTGGGCGCAGCTGTTGGAGACGGGCATCCTCGGCCTCACCCTCCCCGAGCGGTGGGGCGGCTCTGGGATGTCGATGCTCGACGCCGTGGTGGTGTACGAGGAGCTGGGCCGGACGCTCGCGCCCTCACCACACTTTGTCAGCTCGGTCATGAGCGGTGGCGTGCTCGCCCTGGCCGGCACGGACGAGCAGCGCGATCGGTGGCTCGCCCCGATCGCGTCCGGGGACGCGGTCGTCACCCCCGCGTGGCTCGAGCCCGGGCGCGGATTCGGGCCGGCCGGGGTGCGGCTGTCGGCGACGGCCGAGGGCGAAGGCTGGCGGCTGACGGGGACGAAGCGCCATGTCGAGTACGCGGCTGCAGCCGATCGGCTGTTGGTGCTGGCGCGCTGCGGCGAGGCGCCAGATGCCGTGGTGCTGTCGCTGGTCGACCCACACGCCGATGGTGTGACGCTCACCCCTCAGCCCACGGTGGCGTCCGACAGCCAGTGCCGCGTGGACTTCGACGGAGTCTTGGTCGCTGGCGACGCGGTGGTGGGCACGCCCGGCGCCGGGTGGTCGGCGTGGGACCAGGTGATGCGCGACGGGATCGTGCTGCTCGCCGCCCAGGCGGTGGGCGGGGCCCGGTACGCCCTCGACATCACGGTCCAGTACGCCAAGGACCGGTTCCAGTTCGACAAGCCCCTCGGCGCCTTCCAGGCCATCTCCCACTATCTCGCTGACGCCGTCACCCGGGTCGACGGGGCCGAGACGCTGGTGTGGGAGGCGGCGTGGGCCCGGTCGACGGGCCGGTCGACGGCGCGCCTGGCTCCCATGGCCAAGCTGTTCGCCTGCCAGACCTTCCGTGACGTGACCGCCATGGCGCAGCAGGTCTTCGGGGGCGTCGGCTTCACCGTCGAGTACGACATCCAGCTGTACTTCCGCCGGGCCAAGCAGCTCCAGCTGTCCTGGTGGGATCCCCGCTACCTCGAGGAGCTGGTGGCGGTCGAGGTGCTCGACCGCTGAGCCACCAGGAGCTGGACTCGTCAGCCGGGTACTGCGAGGCCCGTCTCGTACGCGATCACGACCAGCTGGGCGCGGTCCCGGGCGTCGAGCTTGGTGAGCAGACGGCTGACGTGGGTCTTGGCCGTTGCCGGGCTCATCGACAGCTCGTTCGAGATCTCGGCGTTGGAACGTCCGCGGGCCACCAGCGCCAGCACCTCCCGCTCGCGTGCGGTGAGGTGCATCAACGCGTCCTGGGAGCGAACGGTGGGCTCTGGTCGGCTCACGAACTGCTCGATCAGGCGTCGCGTGACGCTCGGTGCCAGAAGAGCCTCGCCACTGGCGACGACGCGGATGGCGGCGAGCATCTCGTCAGGCGGGGTGTCCTTCAGGAGGAAGCCACTGGCCCCAGCTCGCAGGGCGGCATAGACGTACTCGTCGAGGTCGAACGTGGTGATGACCACGATCCGGACGGCGCTCGTCGTCACCGAGGCGGTGATGCGCCTCGTGGCCTCCAAGCCGTCCATCAACGGCATGCGGATGTCCATCAGCATGACGTCCGGTCGGACACGCTCGGCCAAGGCGACGGCTTCGCTCCCGTCGGCAGCCTCGCCGAGGACCGTCAGGTCAGGGGCCGAGTCGACCAGGACGCGGAGGCCGCCCCGTACGAGGGCCTGGTCGTCGACGACGACGACGCCGATGCTCACGGACGGTCGACGAGTGGAAGGTGGGCGGCGACCCGGAACCCCCCGTTCGGACCACCGCCCACGGTCAAGGAGCCGCCGTAGAGGGCCACCCGCTCGCGCATGCCGATGATCCCATGATGCTGGGGTTGGTCGTCGCTGCGGGCGCCGTTGCCATCACTGACCGAGATTTCGAGGCCGCGGCCGTCGTCGAAGATCTCGACATCGACCGCGTCGAGGGCGACCGAGATGGCGACGCGGGCGCGCGCCGGTCCCGCGTGCTTGACCACGTTGGTGAGCGCTTCCTGCACGATCCGGTAGACGGAGAGCTCTACGCCCTGGGGCAGCGAGATCGGCTCGCCACCGAGATCGAGCTCGACCGGCACTCCTGCCGCGCGCACCTGCTCGACGAGCCGGCCGAGGTCGTCGAGTCCCGGAGCCGGCGCCAGGGCGGGGGAGAGCTGATCGGCCTGGCGGAGCAAGCCGACGACCCGCCGCAGCTCGCCGAGGGCGCTCCGACTTGTCGTCTCCACCGATGCGAGGGCGCGGCGGGTCTCCGCCGGGTCGCTGTCGAGGACGTGACGCCCCGCGCCGGCCTGGATGGAGATGACGCTCAAACTGTGGGCGACCACGTCGTGGAGCTCCCGGGCGATGCGGACTCGCTCCTCGACCACCGACCGGCGCGCCCGTTCGACTTCCTCCCTCTGGCGCTGCGCGGCCTGTTCGGCCAGGCCGGCGGTGTAGGCCCGCCGGGCCCTGATGCTGTCCCCCACGAACCACGCCGCTGCCGCCACCACCGGACTGAACGTCAGATCGCCCTTGATCGTGGTCGTGAGCTCGGCCACGACGAGGGCCCCGACGAGCGCCACCTCGGCCGTCACGAGAGCGGAAAACGATCGTCGTCGATCGCACTGGGTGGCCACCGTGTACACGGCGAGGGCGATCGTCGGGTTGGGCCCGAAGGCGACACCGAAGCCGGTGGCCACGGTAAGGGCGACGGTCACGATGGCGAGCACGCCGATCGGGTGACGGCGACGAAGAGCGAGCGGGAGCGTGGCGGCCAGGCTGAGAAGGACCATCGGCCAGAGCGGGAGATTTCGCGAGAAGTTGTGATCGAGGCCGGCCAGGAACGGGACGGTCAGTCCGGCAAAGATGACCGCGAGCACGGCGTCGACGGCCTCCCACTGGGACCGGGTGACCCGCTTTGACAGCGGTGGTCGGGGCCCTTTGTCCAGCGGATTCGACCCTTCGGCCATGTTCGGAGGGTAGCCAGCCGATCGACGGACCGCATCCGCCCATGGATGGCAGTGCTCGTACGACTCCAGGTGTACGAGAGGCGTCGTGGAGGGCGTGGCCGTCGCCCTCGGGATGCAGACGAGAAAGATCCTCCAGGCCGACGACCGAGCCGGTTGGCTTGGTCACCATGAAGCCGTGTCGCGCACCCAGGAGGAGATCGATGATCGAGGCGAGAGACCTGACCAAGCGCTACGGACAGACGGTGGCTGTCGACCGGCTGTCGTTCGATGTCCGCCCGGGGCAGGTGACCGGCTTTCTCGGGCCCAATGGGTCAGGCAAGTCGACCACCATGCGCATGATCATGGGCCTCGACGCCCCCGACGGCGGTCGGGTGACGGTGAACGGCCGACCCTATGCCGAGCTGCCCTGGCCGCTGCGGGAGGTGGGGGCGCTGCTCGACGCCAGGGCCTTCCACCCCGGGCGTAGCGCCGCCAACCACCTCGTGGCCCTGGCCCAGACGAACAGCATCCGCCGTTCCCGGGTGGACGAGGTCCTCGAGCTGGTGGGGATGGCCAAAGTGGCCCATCGGCGAGCCGGGACCTTTTCGATGGGCATGGGCCAGCGCTTGGGCATCGCGGCCGCCCTACTCGGCGACCCGGCGATCCTCCTGTTCGACGAGCCCGTGAACGGCCTCGATCCCGACGGGATCCTCTGGGTGCGCAACCTGTTGAAATCCTTGGCGGCCGAGGGACGCACCATCTTCGTGTCGAGCCACCTCATGAGCGAGATGGCTCTCACCGCCGACCATCTGGTGGTCATCGGCCGGGGTCGGCTGATCGCCGAGACACCGATAGCCGACTTCGTCGCCCGGAGCTCCAAGCATTTTGTGCGAGTTCGCAGCCCCGACGGCGCCCGGCTGAGCTGGGCGCTGGCTGGCGCCGGGGCCACCATCGACGCCGAGGACGACGGGGCGCTCGCCGTTCACGGTCTCGCCGAGGCCGACATCGGGGAGCTGGCTGCCCAACAGCAGCTCGTGCTGCACGAGCTTTCGCCCCAGGCCGCCTCGCTGGAGGAGGCGTTCATGGAGCTCACCGCCGACGCATTGGAGTACGAGGGCGAGAAGAGCGTCGGCACCTTGAACGGATCCGAGACAGACGCCGGGCGGCTCGTGCCGGCGGGAAAGTGAGGTCATGATGCTCGCCACCGCTACCGAGACCCAGGTCGTGCCGACCGGCGGCTACAGGGCCGCCGGGGTGTTGCGATCGGAGTGGACGAAGTTCAGCACCGTCCGCTCGAGCACTTTGACCATCGCGGCCCTGGTCGGTGTGACCATTCTCATCGGGGCGCTGACCAGCGCGAGCGAGGCCTCCAACTGGGCCTCTCTCTCCCCGTTCCGGCGAGCCGCCTTCGACCCGACGAACTTCAGCCTGAACGGGCTGCTCTTCGGCCAGCTGGCCGTGGGCGTGCTCGGCGCGCTGGTCATGAGCAGCGAGTACGGGACTGGGCTGATCCGCTCCACCCTGGCGGCGGTGCCCAACAGGCGGCTCGTGCTCGGAGCCAAGGCCGCGGTGCTCGCCGGGGTGGTGCTGCTCGTCGGTGAGATCGTGTCGTTCTCCTCGTTCTTCCTCGGTCAGGCGATCCTCTCCGGATCGGCCCCATCGGCGGGCATCGGGGATCCCGGCGTGCTGCAGGCCGTCGTCGGCGGCGGGCTGTACCTGGCCGTGCTGGCCCTTCTGGGCCTGGGCATCGCCACCATCGTGCGGCACACGGCCGGGGCCATCAGCTCGTTCGTGGGGATCGTGCTCATCGCCCCGCTCATCGTGCAAGCGCTGCCATCTTCGATCGGCGACGCGGTGGGGAAGTACCTCCCTGTCAACATCGGCCACGCGCTCACCTCGGTCCAGCCCCAAGCCCACGCCTTCTCGCCCTGGGTCGGTTTTGGGCTGCTGGGCGCCTATGCCGCCGTGGCCCTGGCGCTCGGCGGCTGGCTCATGGTGCGCCGTGACGCATGAGCCAGGCGGCGCTGGTGTCGACGGAGACGACCCAGCTGACACACCGTCAGCTCGAGGGGTACGATCAGGTGCATGCAGCTCCCCAGGATCATCTCGGTGGACGACCACGTCGTCGAGCCGCCGACCGTGTGGTCGGACCGCCTGCCGTCCCGGTACCAGGACGTCGGTCCGCGCGTCCTGCAGGCTCCGGTGAAGGAGATCTCCTTCGTCGGCGGCAAGTTCGTGGCGGTCCCCGGCGAGCCGGGTGATCCCGGCGAGCCGGTCGACTGGTGGCTGTACGAGGAGCTGCGCCGTCCGTTGCTCAGAGTCGACGCCGCCGTCGGCCACGATCGGGACGAGATCACCATGAAGGGGACCACCTACGACTGGATGCGTCCGGGCGCCTGGCAGGTGAAGCCCCGCCTCGAGGACATGGACACCAACTGGATCGAGGCGTCGCTGTGCTTCCCGACGTTCCCGCGGTTCTGCGGCCAGACGTTCATGGAGGCCAACGACAAGGACCTCGCCCTCCTGTGCGTGAAGGCCTACAACGACTGGATGGTCGACGAGTGGTGTGGCGAGTCTGGCGGCCGCCTCATCCCGCTGACCCTCATCCCGCTGTGGGACGCCGAGCTGGGCGCGGCCGAGGTCAGGCGCAACGCCGAGCGCGGCGTCCGCGCCGTGTGCTTCTCGGAGATCCCGCCCTTCCTCGGACTCCCCTCGGTCCACGACAAGGACCACTACTGGGACCCCTTCTTCGCCGCCTGCGAAGAGACCCACACGGTCATCTGCATGCACATCGGGTCGTCCTCGAAGATGCCGTCGACGTCGAAGGACGCGCCCCCCGCCGTCGGTTCGACCCTCACCTTCGCCAACGCCTGCTACTCGCTGGTGGACTGGCTGATGTGCGGCGCCTTCAATCGCTTTCCCGACCTCAAGATCGCCTACTCGGAGGGCCAGATCGGCTGGATCCCCTACGTGCTCGAGCGAGCTGACGTCGTGTGGGAGGACAACCGGGCCTGGGGCGGCGTGGCCGAGAACGTCCTGCGCCCCCCCAGCGAGCTGTTCCGCGAGCACGTATACGGCTGCTTCTTCGATGATGCGCACGGGCTGCGCTCCCTCGACGACATCGGCGTCGACAACGTCACCTACGAGAGCGACTACCCCCACTCCGACAGCACCTGGCCCCGCACCCGCCAGATCGCCGAGGAGCAGATGAAGGACCTCGACCCCGTGGCGGTCGACAAGATCGTGCGGGGCAACGCCATCCGCATGCTCGCCCTCGACGGCTGACGGCGAGCGGCACCCGGGTGTCGCACCAGAGCTCGCCGCTACCCTTGTCCCCGTGCGCAGGGGGGGTCAGCAAGAAGGGCGGCGCACGCACCAGGTCGTTCCTTCTGACCTGGAGAGATGGTTGGATGCGCAGTCCCGCCGACCCCCACCGGCGCTCGGGCTGGGGGAGATTGCGCGGGCCGCTCTCCGGGCAGGCCGCCGGCGTCTCCTCCGGGTCGTCGTCGTCACGGCTCTCGTCTACGCCGTCCTTGGAGCGGGCAAGGCGCTCGGCGACGCCTTCGTCAATCCTGCCCACTCGTGGCCCCAGATCCTCGGTCAGGTCGCCTATTCGGCGGTCAACGTCCTCGGGATCACGTTCCTGACCGGATTCTTCATCCGCGCCGTCGGTGCCGCTGAGCACGGCCTCCCCGAGGAGAGCACGTGGCGGGTCCTGCGCACCCTGCCCTACCGGCGCATGATCGGAGCCGACCTCCTCGTCACGCTCTGCACGGCCGTGGGGTTCCTCGTGCTGGTGGTCCCTGGGTTCGTCGTGTTCACGCTTCTTGCCGTGACGGGTGCTGCCGTCAAGTTCGAGCACAGGGCCGGCATAGGAGCGCTGCGGCGATCGGCCCACGTCGTACGCCCCCACTTTCGGACGGTGTTCGTGCTGACAACCCTCCCCATTTTTGTGGGAGGCGCCATCACCAAGACGGTCGTGGCCCTCGTGCCGCATCACCTTGCCGTGTACTTCCTTGTCCGACTCGTGGCCGAGGGCAGCGCCGCGGCCGTGTGCGGGCTCATGCAGTCGGAGGTCGGATACCGGCTCCTGGCTGCGACCCGAGCGCAGGAGGAGACCGCTCGGCCCCAGCCTTGACGCCCTACGACCGAAGAACGAGCTCGAGGCCGCGCACCGGGCAGAGAGGTACAAGAGGAGGATGGTGGCATGAGAACCAGTGCGATGCGTACGAAGGACGTGGCAGGCCAGGGTGACGCGGTGCCCAGCGATGGAAAGGTGGTCGATGTCGGCGGGCCGGTCTTCTATCGCGAGTGGGACGGGCCGAGGGATCTCACTGTCGTGTGCGTGCACGGGATGGGCGGTTCGCATCGCGACTGGGAGGGGGTGGCTGCGATGCTGGCCAGCCGTGGTCGCGTCATCGCCCTCGACCTGCCGGGGTTCGGCCGGAGCCCTCGCCGAGGCCGGCGTATGACTCTGAGCGGTGCCCAGGCGGTACTGTCGGGGTTCCTGGCAATGGTGGCCGACGCTCCCGTCGTGCTCATTGGCACCTCGTTCGGTGGCGGCATCGCGTCCCTGCAAACAGCTCGCGAGACGGCCTCGGTACGCGGGCTGATCCTCAGCAGCAGCTATCTGCCCGCGTTCTACGGAGGCTGGCGAGCGCCGATCGTCGGAGTAGCCATGACGACGGAGCAGGTGGGCGGGATGGCCCGCGGCCTGCGCCAGTCGCTCCTCAGCTCCGCAGTCGTCAGGCCGGCCGACTGCGCCGATGACGAGAGCCACGAGGGCAGAAACGATCCCGCCGTGCGCGTCTCCGCCCGAGATCGGCGAGTGGCTGGCGTGGAGGCGGTCACCTCCCTCGTTGGCCTGTCAGTGCGGCCCTGGCTCGCTTGGCGCATTTACGACCAGATCCACTGCCCGGTCCTGGTGCTCCACGGCGAGGAGGACCAGGAGGTGCCGGTGACCTGGGCCTATCTGGCCAAGCGGCGCCATCCGGATTGGGAGCTGCGCGTCCACGCCGGGGTCCCTCACGTGGTCAAGCTGGCCAACCCGGAGTGGTGGATCCGCGATGTCGAGCGCTGGCTCGACCGGCTACCACCGCCAGCCTGAGCGGAGCCGCGACGGCGCTGACCAGGTCTCGATGGGCGCCGCACCCCAGCAGCCGTGGCCGTTCGGCAACGGCGTGCTCGGTCCGACCCCGCCGTAGGGGCCGCCGCCTCCAGGTGACCGTAAGGTGGCCCCAGTGGCGAGGGTCGACTACAGCGGCCGAATGGCCAGCGTCTACGGCGCCGGCCGTCGGCTGGCGCCGGAGGCCATGTCGGCCTGGATGGACGCCGCCTCCTCGCGGGTCGGCGCTGCTGACGGTCCGATCCTCGATCTGGGTTCGGGGACCGGGCGCTTCTCCTCGGCGCTGGGGGCGCGCTTCGGGGTGATGGTGGTGGCCGTGGAGCCCGCCGAGGGCATGCGCCACCAGGCGGTGACGGATGACGTCGGCCGTGCGGTGGCGATGGTGGCGGGGAGGGCGGAGTCGGTGCCGGTGCGCGACGGAGCTTTTGTCGCGGTGTGGGCGTCCCAGGTGGTCCACCATGTGGACGACCTGCCTGCGTGCGCGGCCGAGCTGCGTCGGGTGGTGCGACCGGGTGGTCCGGTACTGCTGCGGGGCACTTTCGAGGCCACCTGTCCCCTCATCCCGTGGGCCCCGTACTTCCCCGAGGCGATTCGCATCGCCACCGAGCGGTTCCCGACGCTGGAGGAGATCACCGCCGCGTTCGATGCCGCCGGCCTGCATCGCCGGGCCCACGACATCATCTGGCAGACGACCGCCGGGAGCATGGGCGAGCTAGCGGAGCGGGTCCGGCTGCGGGCCGACAGCACCCTCGAGCTCCTCACGATCGACGAGTTCGCCGCCGGGCTGGCCCGCCTCGAGGCCGCGGCCGCGGCAGAGACTTCGCCGGTCCCTGTGCGCGAGGCGATCGAGCTGGTCGCGTTCGCGTCGGCGGCCTAGATGAGCTGCGGGTGCGGCGACTTCAGTTGAGCGAGTGCTGGGGATGAAATTGGGGGGCGATCTTGCCGGGCCGACGGTACTCTTTGCCCGTGCGCTGAGCGACGGACCCTAACCCTCGTCCCTTCCCGGAGGTCTCGTTGCCCGCACCCAGCCTTTCTACGTCTTCTGCCACCCTGACTGCGACCGGCGTCAGCCGTTACCTCGGCGGACGCGCCGTCCTTCGGGACGTCTCGCTGGTGGTGGGGCCCACGACCCGGCTCGGCATCGTCGGTCCCAACGGAGTCGGAAAGTCGACGCTGCTGCGGATCCTCGCCGGCCTCGACCGGCCCGACGCCGGCATGGTCGACATCGCCCCCCGCACTGCCACGGTCGGCTACCTGGCCCAAGAGCCGGCGCCGAGCGACGACGAGACTGTCAGCGGCTTTCTCCACCGCACGACCGGTGTGGCGGCTGCCGATGCAGTCCTCGAGCGGGCGGCAGACGCTCTGGGACGCGGAGAGCGCCGCTCGGCGGAGGTCTACGCCGATGCCCTCGAACGTTGGGAAGGGCTGGGTGCCAGCGATCTGGATTCCCGGGTCGAGGCTGTGCTCGTCCAGCTTGGGTTGCCACCGGACCTGCTCGACCGTCCCACCGCGGGGCTTTCCGGCGGCCAGGCGGCCCGGCTGGCGCTGGCGGCAATCCGTCTGTCTCGCTTCGACGTCACCCTGCTCGATGAGCCCACCAACGGCTTGGACTTCGACGGATTGGCTCGCCTCGAGGCGATCGTCACCCAAGGCACGGGCGGCCTGGTGATCGTTTCCCACGACCGTGCCTTCCTCGACCGGACGATCACATCGGTGCTGGAGCTCGACGAGCACGAGCACACCGGTCAGCTGTACCGAGGCGGCTGGTCCGCCTATCTCGAACAGCGGGCCACGGCTCGTCGGCACGCCGAAGAGGCGTACTCCGACTATCAGACACAACGACGGGTGCTGCTCGGCCGGGCTCGGCGGGAGCGCCAGTGGGCCACGAGCGGGGTGAGCCGGGAGAAACGTCGCCAGCCGGACAACGACAAGGCTCAGCGCGACTTTCGTATCAACCGCACGGAGCAGCTCGCTGCTCGAGCACGTCGAACCGAGCGCCAGCTCGCACGTCTCGAGAGCGTGGACAAGCCGTGGGAAGGGTGGAACCTGCGCTTCGCAATCGGGGAAGCTCCCCGAGCCGGAGCGGTGGTGGCTCGCCTCGAGCACGCCGTCGTGGCACGGGGGTCGTTCCGGCTCGGACCCCTCGACGTTGAGATCGGCTGGGGGGAACGCGTTGCTCTCGTGGGGCCAAACGGCTTCGGCAAGACCACCCTGCTCGAGGCGCTGCTCGGACGGCTGCCGCTCACGAGCGGACATCGGTGGATCGGCCCGGGCGTCGTCACGGGCGAGCTCGGACAGGATCGGGCGGCCTTGGCGGGCACATCAACGGTGCTGGAGGCCTTCATTTCTACAAGCGGACTCAGCGTGACAGAGGCGCGCTCGATCCTGGCCAAGTTCGGCCTCGGCGCTGAACACCTCACGCGGCCGGAGCGATCACTGTCGCCCGGCGAGCGCACCCGCGCCGAGTTGGCAGGGTTCCAGGCACGGGGCGTGAACCTCGTGGTGCTCGACGAACCGACGAACCATCTCGATCTGCCTGCGATCGAGCAGCTGGAGGAGGCCCTCGCCGGTTACGCGGGGACGCTGGTCCTGGTGACCCACGATCGCCAGCTGCTCGACGCCGTGGACCTCACCCGCACGATCGATCTCGGCACCCGGAGCTGACGGATGGCGATCTCGCCCGGGTGGCCTGAATCGAGCAATGGCGGCGGTATCGGAGGCGTGGATGCCAAGGCCCCAGGCGTCAGTCGGGTGGTAGCCCGAGGTCGTGGCGCACAGCGTTGGCGGCGGTGTTGAATGTAGCGATGGCGGCATTGACCTGCGCGGCGTCGTAGCCGAAGGGGTTCGACGCCGCGATACGGAGTTGGTTGAGGGCGGCGGCGCTGGACGACCCGAAGGCGCCGATGTCGGTCTTCATCGAAGCCGGCCAGCGCAGTGCGGCGATCCGGTGGTCTTGGTCGCCGATCGCAGCGACCTCCTGGTTCAGCGCAGCGGTGATCGCCGGTCCGTTCTTGGCGAGGATCCCTTGTTGCTCCTGCTGGCTCGTGGCCGCACCTGCGGCCCGGATCCTCTGCTCGGCGTCGAGCCATTGCGAGCGGAGGTAGTTGATGTCGCTCGCTTGCCGTCGGGCCGCAGCCGACGTCGGGGCGGCTCGGCTCGCGGAGCTCGTGACGGTCGTGGACAGCGCCAACGGTGTGAGCGGGATTGGAGCCGAGGCCCTGCCGGCGGAACCCAACGCGGCGACCGCCGCCACCACCGCCGTCAGGGCCGCGAGGATGCCAACGGCGATCCTCACCCTCCCCAGCGACATCTTCCCTTCCTCCCACGTCGATGCGTGGATCGAAGCCCATATTGCCTGGTTTCCCATATGGGCGTCGAGTGCCTTGACATCGAACATGTGTTCGAGTAAGGTCAGCGGTGCCTTCGTGGGCGGGGCAGTCTCCGTCCTCCTCTAGTCGTCGAACCCGGTCTGTGCGGGGAGAGGAGTGGCGTGCCCGCGAGCCTGCTGGAGGCCGTGCGAAGGCTGTCGGAGGCCCTG
>DATBBR010000038.1 GCA_036270875.1 Acidimicrobiales bacterium | reverse complement strand
TCTCAGTCGGGGAGGTCATCGCGGAGCCCTTGGGCGCCGTGGAGATAGACGTGGTGCATCTCGTCGCGCGACCTCGGCGTGTTGACGTGGAGCAGCACCCGGATGCAGCTGGGCATGGAACCGGGTACGGCGATCTCGGCGGCGCAGAGCAGGGGCACGGCGCCGAAGCCGATCTCCCGGATGGCCGTCGCCGGGAACGTGCTCGTCACGTCCGCCGTCGCGGTGAAGAGGACGCTGATGATGTCGTCCTCTTCCAGCTCGTTGCGAGCCATGAGCTCACGCATGAGCTCTTGCGATCGCTCTGTGACCTGGGCCACCGTGTCGGCGTCGACCGTCGTGGCCCCGCGCAGACCCCTGACCGTGAGAGCGGGTGCCATGGGCGGCCACTCTACCGGCCGTCACGGCGTCTCCCCTGCTGACGAGGTATTACCGGGCCGAAGCGGCGAGGGCCCGCACCTCTTCGGCGCTCAAGGCGCGCCAGCGCCCAGGGGCCAGCTTTGTGTCGCGGACGGGACCGATCCGCGTGCGCACCAGCCGCTGGACCGGGTGGCCGACGGCCTCGCACATGCGACGGACCTGACGGTTGCGCCCCTCGTGGATGACCAGTCGGAGGACGCCCTCGGCGAGGACGCCCACTTCGGCGGGCGCCGTCGGGCCGTCGTCGAGCTCCACACCCTGGCGGAGGGCGCGCAAGGCACTGGGGGCCGGGGTCCCACCCGCGACCTCGGCGACGTATTCCTTGGGGACGCCGTGCGAGGGATGGGTGAGCAGCTGCGCCAGCGCGCCGTCGTTCGTCAGGATGAGAAGGCCTTCGGTTTGGCGGTCGAGTCGCCCGACCGGGAACACGCGCGGCTCCGTCGGCACGAGTGCGACGACGGTCGGGCGGCCCTGGGGGTCGTCGGCGGTGGTCACGACGCCATCGGGCTTGTTCAAGAGGTAGTAGACGAGGTCCGGCGCGACGGGGATCAAATTCCCGTCGACTTCCACCCGCGCCGTCGCGGTGTCGATGCGCCGGCCCAACGAGGCCACCTCGCCGTCGACGGTGACCCGGCCGGCGGCGATCAGCTCCTCGCAGGCGCGCCGTGAGCCGAGGCCGACGCGGGCCAGGACTTTCTGCAGGCGCTCGCTGTCCGTCCCCGCTGGCTCCGGTGTTCCCGGCGACGCGCCTGCGTCAGCCGTCGTCGTTGGCCGCCTCGATGCCGAGGCCCAGTGCGGAGCGCATTTCGCTCTCGAGGTCACCCGCCACCTCGGGGCCGGGGAGGAAGTCCTCGACCGCCGGCAGCTGCGCCAATGAGTCGAGACCGAGTCGCTCCAAGAAGAGGTCCGTCGTCCCGAAGAGCGCCGGCTGGCCCGGCCCATCGGCGTGGCCCACCACCTCGATGTAGCCCCGTTGCTCCAGGAGGCGGCTGACACCGTCGACGTTCACGCCGCGCAGGGCCGAGATCTGACCCCGGGAGACGGGCTGGCGGTAGGCGACGATGGCCAACGTCTCGAGCGCGGCCGTGGAGAGCCGGTGCGAGACCTCACGGTTGGCGAAGCGCTCGACGTACGGCGCAAGGTCCGGATGGGTCTGCAAGCGTGCGCCGCCGGCGATCCGGGCGAGCACGAAGCCACGCCGCTCCTGCTCGTACTCCTGCGCCAGCTCGGTCAGCGCCTCTTCGACGGAGTCGACCGGTTCCTCCAAGAGCTCCGCAAGGAGTTGGGGCGGGAGCGGCTCGACCGCGACCAACAAGATCGCTTCGATCGTCCGGCCCAGTTCAGCGCGCTCCACGAGTCCCACCCCTCATCCCTCGTAGTCGTCGATCTCGTAGCCGCCCAACTCGGCCAGCCCGCGCCCGCTCGCCACGCCCGCCAGCTCGTCGCGTTCGAGCCATGAGATCTGGAGGTCCCCGAATGTCATCCCCTGGCCCAGCGTCACCCGGCCCATCTTGCACAGCTCGAGCAACGCCAAGAACCGCACGATCACGTCGATCCGGGTACGGCACTCCCGCACGAGCTCCCGGAACGACGACGTCCGGTCCATGTCGGGCAGCAAGAGCAGCTCGGCGACGGCCTCGGACACCGAGACGGTGTCCACGGTGACGTGGGAGAGGTCGACCCGGGGCACGGGGCGCTCGGCCGATCCCCGAAGGTAGGCCTGGGCCAGGTCCTCGGGCGTGACCCCAGCCAACAGGTCCGGCGCGTGGACCACGAAGTCGCCGTCGAGGCCGACCTCGCGGGGCACCGAGCGCGAGGCCTGCTCGGTCAGGGCGACGAACACGTCGGCGGCCGCCCCGTAGGCCCGGCATTCGAGGAGCCGCGACAGCAGCAGGTCGCGCTCCTCCCAGCCGATCAGGTCCTCGTCGTCCTCGACGGATTCGCGCCCCGGCAGCAGCCGCTGCGACTTCAGCTCGATGAGGATGGAGGCCACCAGCAGGAACTCCGACAGCTGGTTGAAGTCGATCAACTCGCGCTCCTCCGAGAGGATCTGCACGAACGCGTCGACGACCGGCAGCAGGGGGACGTCGAGCACGTCGACCTCGTGCGACGACACCAGGTGAAGCAGGAGGTCGATCGGGCCCTCGAAGACGGGAGTGGAGACCGCGTAGGCCACTCGCCGACGTTATCGAACGGGGCGCCGGGTTCGGCGCACCCCTGGTGGACCCGTACCATGGCGCCCCATGAACAGGGTCCTTTCCGGAATTGCGCCCTCGGGCAGCTTCACCCTGGGGAACTACCTCGGGGCCCTGCGCCACTGGGTCTCGTTCCAGGACGGCCACGACGCCTTCTACTGCGTGGTCGACCTGCACGCCCTGACGACCGAGGTGGGAGAAGCGAACCTGCGGGCCAACACCCTCGACGCCGCCCTCAACCTCCTTGCGATCGGCCTGGAGCCCGAGCGCTCCACCTTGTTCATCCAGAGCCAGGTCCCCGAGCACACCCGTCTCACCTGGCTGCTCGAGTGCACCACGTCCATGGGCGAACTGCGTCGCATGACCCAGTTCAAGGACAAGGGGAAGGGCCAGGAGGCCGTGCGCGTCGGGCTGTTCACCTACCCCTGCCTGATGGCCGCCGACATCCTCCTCTACGACGCGGACGCCGTGCCGGTAGGCGAGGACCAGCGTCAGCATCTGGAACTGGCCCGCGAACTGGCCAACCGCTTCAACAACCGCTACGGCGAGACGTTCGTCGTCCCCGAGGCCGCGATCGCAGGCACGGCGGCGCGTGTCATGGACCTGCAGCACCCCGAACGCAAGATGTCCAAGTCTGCCGACTCCCCCCTCGGCACGATCGGCCTGCTCGATTCTGACGACGACATCACGCGCAAGGTGCGAAAAGCGGTCACCGACACGGACGGCGAGGTGCGCTACGACCGGGACAAGAAGCCGGGCCTGGCCAATCTGCTCGAGATCCTCGCTGCAGCCACCGGGCGCACCCCCGAGGACGTCGCCGGCGAGTACGCGCGCTACGTCGACCTCGTGCGACGACACCAGGTGAAGCAGGAGGTCGATCGGGCCCTCGAAGACGGGAGTGGAGACCGCGTAGGCCACTCGCCGACGTTATCGAACGGGGCGCCGGGTTCGGCGCACCCCTGGTGGACCCCTACCATGGCGGCCCATGAACAGGGTCCTTTCCGGCATCG
>DATBBR010000037.1 GCA_036270875.1 Acidimicrobiales bacterium | reverse complement strand
CGTGGAGATGGCGCAGGCCTGGCGTCGTCTCGGCAGCGCTGAGGTGACGGTCGTCGAGGCCGCCGATCGCCTGGTCCCCAACGAGGAGCCCTTCGCCGGGGAAGAGCTGGCCGCGGCCTTCGCGGGCGAGGGCATCAACGTCATCACCGGTACGAAGATGGTCGCTGCCCACCGGGAGGCGGACGACGCGCCGGTGACGGCGACGCTGGAGGACGATCGCGCCGTCACGGCCGACGAGATCCTCGTGGCGGTGGGCCGCCGCCCGAACACGGCCGACCTCGGCCTCGACACCGTGGGTCTCGAACCGGGCCGGCCCGTGCCCGTCGATGACACGCTCTGCGCCCCGGCCGTCCGAGACGCCTGGCTCTACGCAATCGGCGATGTCAACGGGCGGGCGCTCTTCACCCACATGGGCAAGTACCACGCCCGCATCGCCGTGGACGCGATCCTCGGGCACGACGTATCAGCCGAGGCCGACCACAAGGCCATTCCCCGGGTGACCTTCACCGATCCTCAGGTTGCCTCGGTCGGCTTGACGGATGCGCAAGCGCGCGGCCAGGGGCTCGAGGTGCGCGCCGTCCGGATCGGGCTGCAGAGCACAGCCGCCAGCGCCATCGCGGGGGAGGGCGTCGTCGGGACGGCCCAGCTCGTGATCGACGGGTCCCGTCAGGTGATCGTGGGCGCGACGTTCACTGGTCCCGATATCGACGGCATTCTCCATTCGGCCACGATCGCCATCGTCGGCGAAGTCCCCATTGACCGGCTTCAGCATGCCGTCGCCGCCTTTCCAACTCTGAGCGAGGTGTGGCTGGAGCTCTACCTGGCCTACCTCGCGGCGAGACGCTCGAGCGCGTCTGACAGCGCAGAAGCGTCGTGAGCTCGACCCCCATCGCAGACCACGCCCTGCTGTCCGATTGCAACTCCTCGGCGCTCGTGAGCCGGGAGGGCTCGGTCGAATGGCTGTGCTTTCCGAGGTTCGACAGCCCTTCGGTCTTCGCTCGTATCCTCGACGACGAAGCCGGGCACTGGTCCATCCGTCCCGTCGGCGACTTCCAGGCCACCCGTCGCTACCTCGACAAGACGATGGTCCTCGAGACCACGTTCGCCACGCCCGCCGGCTCGGTCACCCTCGTCGACGCGCTGGCCCTGGGTGCCGACGAGCGGGGCCACGACATCGGTCGGGGTGCGCCGAGCCTGCTGCTGCGCCGGGTCGAAGGGGTATCCGGTCAAGTGGAGCTCGAGATGGAGTACGTGCCGTGCACCGAGTACGGGCTCATCCCTCCGCTCCTCATGCGGGTCGAGGGCGGCATCGGCGGGCGGGGCGGATCCGACCTCACCATGCTCTCGACCCCTGTCGATCTGGAGATCGACTCCGGCGCAGCGTTCGGGCGTTTCATCGTGTCGGCGGGCGAGGGAGCTGCCTTCGGTCTGCACTATCGCCAGCCGGGCTGGGGGGAGCCGAGCGTATGGCCCCAGCAGGAGCTGGCGCAGCGGCTGAACGACACCCTGGCCGCCTGGCGGTCGTGGTCGGACTTGCACCAGAGCTACGACGGGCCCTGGGGGGAGCTCGTGCACCAGAGTGGGCGGGTTCTCCAGGCCCTCACGTTCTATCCGACCGGCGCCGTCGTGGCCGCGCCGACCACCTCGTTGCCTGAAGCCGTGGGGGGCAATCGCAACTGGGACTACCGCTTCTCGTGGGTCCGCGACGCCTCGCTGACGATGGACGCACTCTGGGTGGCGGCCTGTCCGGACGAGGCAGCCAGGTTCTTCACCTATCTGAGCACGGCGGCGGCCACGTCCCTGGGGCGAGGTCGCGACCTTCAGATCATGTTCGGGGTACGGGGCGAGCGCGACCTGTCGGAGCGGGAGCTTCCCCATCTCAGCGGCTGGCGGGGGAGCTCCCCCGTCCGGGTCGGGAACGGAGCCTGGACCCAGCGCCAGGTCGACGTCTACGGCGAGATGCTCGCCGCCGTCGACCGTCTCCGCCATCAGATCGGCCAGCTCGATGCTGGGACCCGGGACTTCCTCGTCGCCGTCGCCGACACCGCCGCCGACCGGTGGACCCAGAAGGACCAGGGCATCTGGGAGATACGGGGTCCGGAGCAGGACTTCCTCTACTCCAAGGTCATGTGCTGGGTCGCCCTGGACCGGGCCATCGCCTTGGCCGGGGCGCTGGGCGCCGAGGACCGGGTCGACGGCTGGCGTCGGACCAGGGACGAGATCCACGAAAGCGTGCTCCGCAAGGGCTGGAGCGACAAGGCTGGCGCCTTCACCCAGTACTTCGGCTCCGACGATCTGGACGCGTCGAACCTGATGATGCCGATTGCGGGCTTCCTCCCTGCCGACGACCCTCGGATGCTGTCGACCATCGACGCCATCGACCAGCGTCTCACCGACAAGCAGGGCCTGGTCTATCGCTACGACACCCACGGCGGGGTCGACGGTCTGGAGGGCAAGGAGGGCGCGTTCGTGATGTGCACCTTCTGGCTGGCCCAGGCTCTCGCACTGGCCGACCGAGCGGAGCGGGCGCGTGAGGTGTTCGAGCGCGCGATCAGGTATGTGAACGACGTGGGCCTGCTCGCCGAGGAGGTCGACCCGGACACGGGCGAGCTGCTCGGCAACTTCCCCCAGGCCTTCAGCCACATCGGACTGATCAACGCGGCGTGGGCCATCTCCGAGGCCGAGGCCCGGGCTACGGCGGGTTGAGCGCGCCGTACCCGTGGTTGTCAGCCGGGGGTCACCCCCCAGACGGCGGTGCTCCGCCGACCAGGTTCCAGGACCAGCAGACCGAGCCCGCTGCGGAAAGCGTCGGGCGCACAGGTCATGGGCTCGATGGCCACGCCTCGACGCATCCGGGCGGGGGCGAGGGTGTCCCCGCTGAAAATCATGACGAAGCCGAAGGGCGCGTCCATCCACACCGTGATCGTGGGTGAGCCGTCAGGGTGGGCGACGGCGACGCGCACCAACCCGTCCGCGTCTCGTTCGAGGTCCGTGTAACAGGTGTCCAGCACGGTGGTACCGATCGGGCGGGGCTGCCGGTAGTCCCGCTCCGTGCCCGCCACCGCCAGGCTCCGACCAGTCGGAAGTCCGCGGGCGTCTGCTTCGAGGACGGAGGTAGCCGGCACGCGCAGCACGGCTGCGTTGACCAGGTCGGTGTGCACCGTGAAGTAGGGATGCTGGCCGAGCCCGTACGGAAGGGGCTCTGATCCGAGGTTCGTAGCCGCGACGGCGACGACAAGGCCCGTGCCGGACAGCGTGTAGGTGACCTCGAGGCCCAGCGTGAACGGGTAGCCGACCTGGGGGTGCAGCACGTGGGTGGCGATGACGTGGTCGGGGCCGCGCTGGTCGAGCTTCCAGTTTGCCCACCGGACGAGCCCGTGGATCGCGTTGCCCCGCTCGGGCTCGGACAGCGGCGTCTGGTGATCCGTCCCGCCGAAGTGGTATCGCCCGTCACCGATTCGGTTGGGCCAGGGGATGAGGAGCTGGCCCCGCCCCCCGCTGCACATCTCGTGCTCGGCATAGCCGTCGAGCACGTCGATGCCGTCCACCGCGTAGGTGCGAAGACCGGCGCCCACCTCGGTGACCACGGCGCGCTGTGCGCCGCTCGCCAGCTCGACCTGTCGCCCCGAAGGCTGCACGCGTGGCCCCTTTCGTGGTCGGCCGCTCCCGCTCCCCGGGTGTTCTAGCTCAAACCCCTCGCGCACCACCGCCACGAGCACTTGTGGGCTCGGCACCATGGCGGGGGAAACGCCGCCTCTTGGTAGCCTTCAAGCCCATGCCTGATGGACAGGGTGCGGACGGCTGGTCAAACCACACGGTGCTTGTGATCGGCGCCCATCCCGACGACATCGACTTCGGTGCGTCGGGGACGCTGGCCACCTGGACCGACGCCGGCGCCCGGGTGGTCTACTGCATCGTGACCGACGGCGATGCCGGAGGCTTCGACCCGGCGGTGGCGCGGGAGGCGATCGTTGGGATACGGCGGGCCGAGCAGGAGGCGGCCGCCAAGGTCGTCGGGGTCGACGAGGTCGGGTTCCTGGGCTATCCGGACGGCCGCCTGGTCGCCAGCCTGGACCTACGGAGGGACCTGGCCCGGGTGATCCGCCGCGTCCGCCCGCAGCGGGTGATGGCACCGAGCCCCGAGCGCAACTGGCGGCGCATCCAGGCCAGCCATCCCGACCACCTGGCGACCGGGGAGGCGGCGCTCAATGCCGTGTACCCCGACGCCCGCAACCCCTTCGCCTTTCCCGAGCTGCTCGAGGAGGGGCTCGAGCCGCACGTGGCCAGCGAGGTCTGGCTCATGGCCAGCCCCAGGGCAGAGCACGTCGTCGACATCACCGACAGCATCGACCGCAAGGTGGCGGCGCTCCGGTGCCACGTCAGCCAGCTTCCTGATCCGGACGCCCTCGAGGAACGGGTCAGAGAGTGGACGGCGACGATCGCCCAGGAGGGCGGCCTGCCGCCGGGTCGAGCGGCGGAGACGTTCCAGATCGTCCAGACCGCTTGACGTCACGGCCGTAGGCTGACGTCGTGGACGCGCTGGTCGTCGTCGGACCCGCTCCCGCCCCGACGCGGCTTGCGGCTCGGGCCCGCCATCGCGTCCACGTTGACACCGCACCCCTGTCGCCTCAGGCGGTAGCCGATCTTCGGGCCCGGATCCCACGCGACGTGGGAGTGCTCGGCCCAGCCGACGGTGCTGGCGCGGCGTCGGCGGCGGCGCAGCTGCACCAGGCGGGTCTGCCGGTGACCCTCTATACCGACGCCGCTCCACCACCTGGTTCGATGGGCGTCCGCGTGCTGCCGCTGACGGACCCGGGCCCGCCCCTGGAGGCCGTCGACTCGCTGCTCGATCTGATCGGTGACACCCCGCTGGTGCGCCTGGACCGGGTGGCGAGAGACCTGTCTTGCCACCTCCTGGCCAAGCTGGAGCTCCTCAACCCGGGCGGCAGCGTCAAGGATCGGCCCGCCGTCCACATGATCGACGCCGCCGAGCGGGCCGGCCTGCTGCAAGAGGGTGGCACCATCGTCGAGCCCACCTCGGGCAACACAGGAGTCGGTCTCGCGGTGGTCGCCGCCCGCAGGCGGTACCGGTGCGTGTTCGTCATGCCCGACAAGATCGCGTCCGAGAAGATCGATCTGCTGCGCGCCTACGGGGCGGAGGTCGTCGTGTGCCCGACGACGGTTGCGCCCGACCACCCCGACTCCTACTACTCGGTGTCCGACCGGCTGGTCGGAGAGATCCCCGGCGCCTTCAAGCCCGACCAGTACGGCAATCCCGCCAACCCGGCGGCCCACGAGGCCACCACGGGCCCTGAGATCTGGAGGCAGACGGCGGGCCGGGTGACCCACTTCGTAGCCGGCATCGGCACCGGCGGCACCATCACCGGGGTCGGCCGTTTCCTCAAGTCCCAGAACCCGGCGGTACAAATCGTCGGCGCCGATCCGGAGGGATCGGTGTACTCGGGCGGAGGCGGACGGCCGTACCTGGTGGAGGGCATCGGCGAGGACTTCTGGCCGTCGACGTACGACCGCGACGTGGTCGACCGCGTCGTGACGGTCAGCGACCGCGACTCGTTCCTCACCGCCCGCATGGTGACGAGGGACGAGGGCATCCTCGTGGGCGGCTCGACGGGGACCGCGGTGCGTGCGGCGATGGAGGTAGGTCAGCCCCTCGGTCCCGACGCCGTGGTGGTCGTGGTCGTCCCCGATTCGGGCCGGGGCTACCTGACGAAGTTGTACAACGACGCCTGGATGGCGGACTTCGGCTTCCTGCTCACGAGCGGCCAGACCACCGCCGGGGTGTTGGCCGGCAAGCGAAGGGACCTGCCTCCCCTCGTGCACGTCCACCCTGACGAGCCCGTGCGGCAGGTCATCGCCGTGCTACGGGAGTACGAGGTGTCCCAGCTGCCGGTGCTCAAGGCCGAGCCGCCGCTGGCGGTGGCCGAGGTGGTGGGCTCGGTCGAGGACCGGGACCTCCTCGAGCGGGCCTTCCAGGACCCGTCGATCCTCGACCGACCGGTCGGCGCGGTGATGGGCCCGCCCCTGCCGACAGTGGGCGTGGGAGAGCCGATCGAGCTGGCCGTCCGGCGCACCGAGGGGAGGGGGGCGGTCGTGGTTCTGGACGCTGGTCACCCCGTCGGCATCGTTACGCGGTCCGATCTTCTCGACTTCCTCGTCGGACGCCCGACGGGCCGGCCGAACGGGTGAGCCGGCGCGGCCAGCCGGGCTTCGAGACCCGTGCCATCCACGCGGGACAAGAGCCCGACCCGGCGACGGGAGCAGTGGTGCCCCCCATCCACGTGGCGTCGACGTTTCGCCAAGAGGCCGTCGGCGAGCACCACGGCTACGAGTACTCCCGCTCGGGCAACCCCACGCGTGCGGCGTTGGAGCGGCAGGTGGCCGATCTGGAGGGAGCGGCATTCGGGTACGCCTTCGCCAGCGGCATGGCGGCCGAGGACGCGGTGCTGCGCGCCGTGCTCGGTCCGGGCGACCACCTGATCCTGCCGATCGACGCCTACGGCGGCACCTACCGGCTCGTGGACCGGGTGCACGCGCCTGCGGGCCTGACCTTCAGCGCCGTCGATCTCTCGGACCCGGTCGCGCTCGACGGGGGGTGGCGGCCCGCCACCCGCGTGGTCTGGGTGGAGACGCCCAGCAACCCTCTGCTGTCGATCGTGGACATCGCGGCCCTCGCCGCTGTTGCCCACGAGCGGGACGCGCTGGTCGTCGTCGACAACACCTTCGCCACGCCATACCTCCAGCGACCCCTCGCCCTGAGCGCCGACATCGTCGTCCACTCGTCGACCAAGTACCTCGGGGGCCACTCCGACGTGACGGGAGGGTTCGTCGCCCTGGACGATCCCCTCCACGCCGAGCGGGTCGCCTTTCTGCAGAATGCCGTCGGAGCCGTGCCCGGTCCCCTCGACTGCTTTCTGGTCCAACGGGGCGTCAAGACGCTCGCCGTGCGCATGGACCGCCATTGCGCCAACGCCGAGGCGGTCGCCGGCTTCCTCTCGGAGCACCCGAAGGTGGCCGCCGTCCACTACCCCGGCCTGCCGACCCACCCGGGTCACGACGTGGCGGCGCGCCAGATGGTGGGTTTCGGGGGGATGGTGTCGTTCCGCCACGCTGGTGGCGAGGCGGCCGCCCTCGCTGCAGTGGCACGTACCCACGTGTTCGCCCTCGCCGAGTCGCTGGGTGCGGTGGAGTCGCTGATCGAGCAGCCGGCCCGCATGACCCACTCCTCGGTGAGCGAGTCGGCTCTGGCCGTCGATCCCAGCCTGATCCGGCTGTCGGTGGGCATCGAGACCATCGACGACCTGCTGGACGATCTGGACCAGGCCCTAGCCGGGTGACGGAACATCTGATGCCGTGTCCCGGTTGCCCAACTCATGACGATGACACTGTCGAAGGATCTCTACACGGCTCACGCCACCGCAACCGGAGGGCGTGAGGGCCATTCCGCCAGTGACGACGGCGTGCTCGACGTCGACCTGGCCGTTCCGAAGGAGATGGGCGGACCGGGCGGCGCGACCAATCCCGAGCAGCTCTTCGCTGCGGGCTACGCGGCGTGCTTCCAGAGCGCGCTGGGTACGGTGGGACGCCGCCAGAAGGTGGACACCTCACAGTCCCGCGTGAGAACCGAGGTCACCCTCGGCGTGGCGCCCGAGGGAGCGTTCGGGCTGAGGGTGGGCATCCACGTCTCGATCCCGGGGGTCGGCGCCGAGACGGCGCAGCAGCTGACCGAGGCCGCCCACCAGGTCTGCCCGTACTCGAACGCCACGCGCGGGAACGTCGAGGTGGCGCTCAGCGCCGACGGCTGAGGCGGCGCGCGAGACCAGACACGCTCGTCTCCACCGAGAGACCGTCGCGCTCCAACCAGTGCTTGTTCAGTCGGTGGAGGTCGTTCGCAGGATCGAAGCGGTTGAGGTGGACGACCAGATCAGGGTGATCGACCGAACCGGCCGACAGCCGCACGAGGTTGAGGGCGCCCAGACCGGCGTCGGCCACCAGCGCGACGATGTCGGGCCGGAGGGCCGCAGCCAGGCGGACGGCGTCACCGTCGCCCGCCATCGGAGATCGCACACCGCCCACCCCTTCGACGAAGCCGACCTCGATGCCCTCGGGCCAGCTGAGCTCTCCGATCAGGTCCGAAATCGTGAACGCCGCGCGCCCGAGCACCTCGACCGCCATCGGTGGCGCCATGGCCAGCCCGTACCAGCGGTCCGGTGGACACACCGCCTCGGGGAGCTCGCCTGACGCGTCGCCCAGCACCTCGGCGTCGGTCCGCTCACCGGGCTCGAACGACTGCACCGGCTTGCGCACCGCGACCCGTCGCCCGTCTTGGCGCAGCTGCTCGATCAGCCTCGCCGTCACCCAGGTCTTGCCCACCTCGGTCCCCGTACCGAGCACGAGCACGACCCGCTCAGGACGGGACAAGGCTGAGCAGACCGAGCTCGTGCAGGACGCCGAGGAGCTTCTCCACCTGACCCGTGGTGTGGGCGGCGGACATCGTCACCCGCAGGCGTGACGATCCGGCCGCGACGGTGGGTGGTCTGATCGCAGGCACCAGCAGCCCGCGCTCGAGCAGGGCCCCGGCGGCCTCCACGGCGTGCGCCTCCTCGCCCACGATGACCGGGACGATCGGGGAGGTGTGGCCCGGCTTGACGGTCTCGACGTGGGCGCGTAGGCGAGCATGCAGCGCGGCGCCCTCGGGAGAGCGCATCACGCCGAGCGCCGCCAGTGCCGCGGCGGCGTCGGCCGGGCTCAGGGCGGTGGTGAAGATGAAGGGTCGGGCCCGGTTGACCAGCAGCTCGACCCAACGACGGGAACCGCTGACGAATCCCCCGAGCGAGCCCAGCGTCTTGGACAGTGTTCCCACCCGGAGCAGCTCGACCTCCTCGTCGAGCCCCCCGGCGTCGGGTCCGAGAACGGCGTGGGCCTCGTCGAGGACGAGGAGCGCCCGCCGGCGGGCACAGAGACGAGCGAGGCCCTCGAGGTCCGCGGCGTCGCCGTCCATGGAGAAGACCGAGTCCGAGACCACGATGACCCGGTCCTCGGTGGCCGCCATGAGGGCGGCCAGGTGGTCGAGGTCCCGGTGGCGGAAGATGCGCGTCTCGGCCCGCGCCAGGCGGCAGCCGTCGACGATGGAGGCGTGGTTGAGGGCGTCCGAGCAGATCGTCGCTCCCTGCCCGCCGAGGGCGGCCAGCAGGCCGAGGTTGGCGGCGTACCCCGTCGGGAAGGCGAGCGCCGCCTCGGTCGCCTTCCACTCGGCGAGGGCGGACTCGAGCTCTCGGTGGATGGGACGGGAGCCCACGATCAGCCGGGAGGCACCGGCGCCCGCGCCCCAGCGATCGAGGGCGTCGCGGGCGGCGGCGACGACCGCCGGATGGCTGGCCAGGCCCAGATAGTCGTTGGAGGCGAAGGAGACGACCGCCTGATCCTCGTCGACCAGGCGCCCGCAGGGGCCTGCCGCATCGAGGGTTTGCAGCTCCCGCCATTGCCCGGCTTCGCCGATCTCGGCGAGGGCGCGGTCGCGCCACTGCACCCAGGTCACCTTTTCGTGCAGACTTCCTCCACGGCGGCGGCCACGGTCGTGACGATGCGGTCGATCTCGGCCGGGGTGACCGTGAGTGGGGGCATGATCACCACCACGTCGCCCAGCGGGCGGATGAGGACACCCCGGCGCACGCAGGCGGCCGATACGCGCCGACCCCAACGAAGCCCTTCGGTCGGGGGGGCGAGCTCGAGGCCGCCCATGAGCCCGCGCAGTCGGAGCTCGGCGACGCCCGGGTGACGCCCGACGGCGCGCTCCAAGCCGTCTCGCAGCTGCTCCGAGCGGCTGCGTACGTTGGCAAAGACGATCCCATCCGCGAGCAGCTGCAGATGGCGGTGGGCCACGGCGGCGGCCAGCGCGTTCCCGCCGTACGAGTGGCCGTGGTAGAGGGTGCGAGCGGAGAGGTCGGGCCCGAGGAACGCCTCGTAGACCCGATCGTTCGCCACCGTGGCCGACATTGCCAGGTAGCCGCCGGTGATTCCCTTTCCCAGACAGAGCAGATCAGGCGAGATCCCGCACTGCTCGCTGGCGAAGAGGGTCCCGGTGCGACCGAACCCGGTCGCCACCTCGTCACAGACGAGGAGCACGTCGTTCGCCCCGCACGTCTCGGCCAGGCGGGCGAACGACGCGGGCGGGGCCAGCAGCATGCCCGCCGCCCCCTGCACGAGGGGCTCCACGACGACGGCGGCCAGATCGTCCCGGTGCTCGCGCACCATCCGGCACGCGGCATCGAGAGCGGGGTCCTCGGCGAACGACGGGGCTCGCAGCACGGGGAACCGCAGCGGATCGAACACATCGGTGCCGAACCCGCCCCCGCCGAGCGACAGCGATCCCACGGTGTCGCCGTGGTAGGCCTCGCCGAAGGCCAGATAGCTCGTCCTCGGTCGTCCCTCGTTGGCCCAGAACTGAAAGGCGATCTTGAGCGCCTGCTCGACAGCGCTGGCCCCGTCGGACGCGAACAGGAAGTGCGGGCGGCTGACCGGGACGAGAGGTGCGAGGGCCTCGGCCAGCTCGATGACCACCCGGTTGCCGTTGCCGAGCATGGTCAAATGGGCGACCCGGTCGAGCTGATCGACGACCGCCTGGTCGAGCTCGGGGACGCCGTGGCCGAGCGTCGTCACCCACAGCGACGACACCGCGTCCAGGTAGCGGCGCCCATCGGGGTCGATGAGCTCGCGGTCCTCGGCTCGGTCTACGATCACCGGCTCGTCGTCGGCGTAGCTGGACATCTGGGTGAACCCGTGCCACACCACTTCGGCGTCCCGCTTGATCCAGGCCTCGGCTGAGTCCATGCCGGGGCACGCTAGTGTCCGCGGCGCGTATGCCTCGTCTGACCCTCACGTTCGACAACGGGCCTCACCCCGAGACGACCGAGGCGGTGCTGCGGGTGCTCGACGAGCGGCAGGTGCGGGCTACCTTCTTCGTGGTCGGCGACGAGCTGGCCCGTCCCGGCGGCCGGGCCAGCGCCGAGCGGGCCCGGGCGTCGGGCCACTGGATCGGCAACCACTCGATGACCCACCGCGTCCCACTCGGCGAGGGGGGCCAGGTCGAAGAGGAGATCGGGGCCGCCCAGGAGCTGCTCGGCGACCTGAGCCACCCGGACCGGCTGTTCCGGCCCTTCGGCGGGGGCGGCCACCTCGGGCCCCACCTGCTCAGCCCGACCGCGCTCGACTACCTCGTGCAGCACCGGTACACGCTGGCGCTGTGGAACTGCGTGCCCCGCGACTGGGAGGACCCGACCGGCTGGGCCGAACGGGCCCGGCAGGACGTCGCCAACCAGGAGTGGACGGTCCTCGTCCTCCACGACCTGCCGACGGGAGCCATGGAACACCTGGGCGGGTTCATCGACGGCGAGCTGGCTGCCGGCGTCGAGATCGTCCAGGAGCTGCCCGAGGAGTGCCTGCCCATCCGGCGGGGCGTGACCCGGGCGCCGGTCGACCGTCTCGTCGCGCCGGGTGTCTCGCCGGACGCCTAGGCCGGCGGCCCGGCGCGGTCACGCGTCCTCGGTGCTCGCGAGCGGCTCGCTCGGCCGGGGGTAGAGGTGGTCGTCGGGGATGATCGACCCGTCAGGCGAGCGATGCGGAGGCCGACGGGGCGGGACGACGGCCCCGGGGAGGTGCTTCCGGCCACCGGACCAGGGCGCAGGAGGAGCGACGACGCGGTCGGCCATCCGGTAGGCGAGGTTTTCGTAGTTGACCCGCCAGCCCCGGAAGTGCGGCCACGCCTCCTCGGCCCCGCGCTCGATCGGGAAGTTCTTCGCCACGAGCAGCTCGACGGCGGCCGAGAACTCCTCGAAGGTAAGGTCGAGGGGCGCTTCCGGGAGAGGATCGCGATCGAACTTCCAGTGGAGCGAGCTGGCGATCCGCCGAAACGCGCTGAACCCCATGCGGAGGCACAGCCGGGCCTGTGACGGTGCCGAGGTCGGGCACAGGGCGAGGTGCATGGCGGCCGCGTCCAGGACGGCCAGCAGTGAGAGGACCCAGGAATACCAGGCCTGCGGCGAGCGAAAGAGCAGGAGCACGGGATAGGTCGTGTGGCTCTCGCTCACCTCCGCCGCCCACTGCTCCCAGTCGTCGTAGAGCTCGGTCAGGGCGTCGATGATGCCCACCAGCTGGTGCCGTATGAGGACCTCCGGGCCCCACGCCGGAGTCCCCGCCCGGCTCTCCATGAGGGCCACCAGGGACTCGCGACGGTTGAAGGCGCTGTAGATGGCGGGCAGGTAGGCGATCTGCAGCGCGATGGTGATGGCTGCGGTGCCGGCCACCAGCCCGATCAGGGTGTCGTTGGTCGGACCGTTGACGTGGACGGTCCCGATCGAGAAGAGGGAGAGCCCAGCCTCTCGGAGCCCGAGCGTCAGGCTTCCTGACCAGTGCCACAGCATGAAGCCGTACCCGATGACGAAGAGACCGAGGAATGTGATCAGCTGCGCGAGTAGGGCGACGGGCCCCGTCGGGGCGAGGATTGCGTCCTTCCGCTCGTAATCGCTCGTAACCCGGGACATCGCGATGAAACCGAGCCGTACCGCACGGTTCACGACGAGTGACAGCCGTTGGCCGGCAGAGCGAGGGAGAACGAGGGCGATGACCACGCTCGCCGCCGTCACTCCCACGATGAGGATCCCGATGGCGAAGCCCGTCCACTCCACGGTCACGGTCGGCTCGATGCGCTCATAGCTCGCCCTTCGGCGTGGCCTGGACCACGGTCGGCGACGTCACCGGTCGACGTAGTCTGACCGATCCCGCCCGGCCGCGCCGGGTATCGGCCGATGCTGGGACGATGGTGCCGGACGCGGGAGGTGCGAGATGAGAGCGCTGGTCGCGGTGCCGGGGGCGCCCGGGGGAGCCGAGCTGCGGGAGGTGGCCGAGCCGGAGCTGGCCCCCGGACACGTCCTCGTTCGGGTGGAGGCGGTGTCGCTCAACCGTGGCGAGGTGCGGGCCCTGGCGACGGCCCCCGAAGGATGGCGTCCCGGGTGGGACCTCGCCGGGGTCGTCGAGCGATCCGGCGCTGACCCGACGGCACCACCGGAGGGAGCCCGCGTCGTGGGCGTTGTCGGGGAGGGCGCCTGGGCCGAGCTGGTCGCTGTTCCGATCCGCCATCTGGCTCCCATTCCTGACGAGGTGCGAGCCGCGGCCGCTTCCACGCTCCCGGTCGCCGGATTGACGGCGTACCGGACGTTGCTCATCGGTGGCGCCAGTCCCGATCGGCCGGTCCTGGTGACCGGGGCGGCAGGAGGGGTCGGCCATTTCGCCGTGCAGTTGGCCGCCCACGATGGAGCGGACGTGACCGCGGTGGTCGGCCACCCAGGGCGCGGCGAGAAGCTGCGTCAGCTCGGCGCCTCGACCGTCTCGGTCGGGATGCCGGCGTGGGGCGAGTACCACACGATCCTCGAGTCGGTCGGAGGCCGGTCGCTGGCCGCGGCCCTGGGCCTGAGCTCGCACTACGGCGTCGTGATCAGCTACGGCAACTCGTCGGGCGAGACGACCACGTTCGACGCCCGCACCGTGTACCGGCGGTCCGGACGGCTCCACGGCTTCTACGTCTTTGCCGAGATCGAGCGCTTGGGCGGCGCCACCGCCGACCTCATGATGCTCGCCGAGCTGGTGGCCGACGGTCGCCTGGAGGCCGAGGTGTCCCTCGAGGCGGACTGGAGGGAGGCGCCTGCCGCCTTCGCGGCGCTGATGGATCGTCGAGTGGAGGGAAAGGCCGTCCTCCACGTCGGTTGACCGGCATCCGACCGGGGGGCCCCTTGGTCGGGCCCGGTCGCTGGCGGCCTGAACCCGGTCGTCAGCTCGGGTACTGAAGGGCGAGCGCAGCGGCGGGCTCGTTCACGGCGAAGCTCAGGGTCTCCTCGAAGTAGAGGTGCACCGCCGAGTCGGTGTGGTCGAGGTAGCCGATGGAGAGGTCCTGGCCGCAGCCGAGCACGTAGTCGCCGCCCCGCAGGCTGACGACGACGGCACCGTCCACCGCGGGCGCCCACATGATCGGGCCCCCGAGGATGAAGCGGATGTGCTCGAGCACCGGGTACCCGCCGTGCTCGGTCGTCTCGATGACCCCCGTGTAGCAACGAGGCCCGAGTGCAATGCCGTACGGGCCACCGACTCCGATCGTCCGGAGGGTCGCGACCGCCTGGGCGACCGTGCGCGGGTACACGTTGTAGTCGTCGTTGATCGGGAGAGGGGAGTGGGGGGTGGCCTCTGTCAAGCCTACGATCCCACCCGCGCGGTGGCCGTGGAACACAGCTCGGTCCTCGGCCATGGCGGCACGCCGAGCGGCCTCGATGAGGTTGGAGAGATCGGGGTCGGTCGCGCCCCGGTCGACGGCGTCGAGCTCGTCGCGCGCCAGGGTGAACGGCGTCCGCAGCTCGAGGAGAGGCTGGACCAGCCGACGACGGAGCTCGACACCCTCCGGCGCCGAGGTCACGGGCTCGGTGCGCCCGAGGTTGCTTGCGGAGTGGTCCCACCCCATAGGGCCCCGGAAGTCGACCAACGGCCGGGCGGCGAGGAAGTGGCGGAGCGTCCGGGTCGCCTCGTCGTCGATTGCGGCCCACCCGCCGTCGGTAATGGGGGCCTGTTGCCGGCGGAGATGGTCCATCACAGGCCGTCCTTGTCTCGAAGGCCTCCCAGCCCGAGCGACGAACCCCCGGTGGAGGTGCCGCCGCCCCCGTCGCCCGGACCGGCGTCACCCGACTCGGCTGTGACCGGGCTCTCGGTGATGGGCCCGTCGGTGAACAGGTAGAGCCGCAGCTGCTCGTCGAGCTCCGGATCGTGGCGCCGAAGCCACTCGAGGTTCATCGCCGCGTGCTCCTTCTCATCGTCGCGATTGTGACGGAGCACCTCGCGCAGGTCGTCGTCCTCGCTGGCGTCGGCCCGCTGGTCGTACCAGTCGATGGCCTCCAGCTCCTCCTTGAGCGACACGTTCGCCCGATGTCGCTCGATGGTGGCGGGTCGGAGCCTCGACTCGGGCTCGTGCAGACCCTCGCTCCCCATCGCCGCTCCCTTCCCTCGGTTTGGCGCTCCGTCTGGCGCACGGTCTGGGGCCGCCTGCCGGTTCGACCCAGGCAACCGGCCACCATAGCCGCGCCGTCGCCGACCCCCACGGCCCGACAGGCCGGCTCGGAGCCAGGCGCGTGGCGGTGGGCCCCGGTCAGGGAAGTCGCCGAACGTTCAACCAGGAATCGCCGTCCCGTAACACCGTGGCAAAGGCCCGGTTACCTGGACCTGTCAAAGTTGCCTGGGTTTCTTGCGCCCGCGGAGTCACCGGGGGGAGAAGGATGAGCTCCAAGTCGGTTCGCGGCTCGTCGGTCCTTCCGGTGGGCACGTCCATCGAGGTGCGCTGTCACCTCAACTGCCCCTGGTCGGCCGGCTTCGAGGTTGAGGAGCCGGTGCTCGCGGACGACGAGGTCGGCTACCGGATTCGACGGGCCGACTCCAGCCGGGCGCTCCCGGCGGTCTTCGGGGCTGACTACGTCCGGAGGCTGGGCCGGCGCAGGCCGGATGTGGCCCTGCCTGGGCCGCGAGAGTTGGAGCGGTCTTCAACTTGAGTTAACCCAGGGTCCATCTTCGTGTCACCGGTCCGCTCTACGTTGCTGTTTCGTGACTTACAACCTGATCGCTCAGCCCAACCGGCGCGCTCGCAACCGGATCGGTCGGCGCTCCGCCCTCGGCGCCGCCGCCATCGCAGTGGCGCTCACGGCCGCAGCCTGCGGCAGCTCCAGCACGACCTCGAGCAGCACGACGACGACGGGCAGCAGCAACGCCAAGGTGAACTGCGCATCCGGCACCATCACCGGTGCGGGGTCGACGTTCGTCAACACGATCGCCCTGCAGTGGATCAAGGACTACCAGTCGAAGTGCCCGGGCTCCACGATCAACTACCAGAGCGTTGGGTCCGGTGCCGGGGTTCAGCAGTTCACGGCCGGCACGGTGAACTTCGGGGCCAGTGACGTCCCGTTCGCGGCCAGCGAGCAGGCCGCCGCCAACGCCAAGTACCCCGGCGGGGCACAGCAGATCATCTGGGCCGCCGGCCCGATCGCCATCGAGTACCACGTCTCGGGGTTGAGCAACCTCAAGCTCTCTGCGAGCACGCTGGCCAGCATCTTCGCCGGCAAGGTGAAGACGTGGAACGATCCCACGATCGCCGCTGACAACCCCGGGGCGAATCTTCCCTCCGAGGGGATCCAGGTCGTCCACCGCTCGGACGGGTCGGGGACCACGGCGGCCTTTACCGGCTACCTCACGGCCACCTCCCCGACCGTCTGGACCTTTGGCGCCGCCAAGGACGTCCCCTGGCCCACTGGCCAGGGCGCCAAGGGATCGGATGGCGTGACCGCGGTCGTGACCCAGACCGAGGGCGCCATCGGCTACGCCGAGCTCTCCTACGCAAAGGGCGGCCAGGTCTCGACGGCCAGCGTCAAGAACGCGTCGGGGCAGTTCGTCCAGGCGTCGTCGGCGGGGGCCACCGCAGCCCTGTCCAGCGCCACCGTCAATCCCGACGGGACGGCGAAGCTCAACTTCCAGGCGCCCGGCAGCACCGCCTATCCTCTCTCGACGTTCACCTACGTCCTCGTGCCGACCAAGTCCTCCAACCCGGCTGTGGGCACGCTGCTCAAGGACTTCGTCCTGTACGCCATCGGCCCAGGCCAGGCTTCGGCCACCAAGCTCTTCTATGCACCGCTACCCCCCAACGTGGTCAGCCAGAGCCAGACAGAGGCGGCCGGCATCAGCTGACCGTTGCCGAGGTGGTGCTCGCCAGGGTGACACGCCCGTGTCACCCTGGCGCTGCGCCGTCAAGGGGTGAACGATGAGCGTTCTCGATCCGGAGATCCCGGTCCACGAACGGTTCCAAGAGGGAGGAACCGGGCGAGGAGACAGGTGGGCTCGGATCGTCGTCGGGGCGGGCGGGATGTTCGTCCTGGCCCTCATCGTCGCCATCCTCGTCTTCCTGATCGTCGAGGCCCGGCCGGCGTTCACGACCGCGGGGTGGAGTTTCTTCACCACCAAGGTCTGGTTCCCCGATTCCAGTCCCCCGGTGTTCGGGGTGGCGGCGCTGGTCTACGGCACGCTGGTCTCCAGCCTGATCGGCGTGGTGATCGCCGTGGTGGTGGCCCTCAGCTCGGCGCTGTTCATCACCGAGGTCGCTCCGTCCCGGGTAGGTCGGCCCCTCGGCTACGTGATCGACCTGCTGGCCGCAGTCCCAAGCGTGGTCTTCGGGCTGTGGGGCCTGGTGTACGTCGTGCCCAAGCTGATCCCGGTGGAGAAGTGGCTCAACACCGTCTTCGGCTGGATCCCTCTGTTCTCGAATCCGGGCCAGCTGTACGGGCGCTCGATCTTCGCCGCTGGTGTGATCCTGGCCATCATGGTGCTGCCGATCGTGGCTGCCGTTTCCCGGGAAGTCTTCCGCCAGACCCCGATTGCCCACAAGGAAGCGGCCGTGGCCCTCGGCGCCACCCGGTGGGAGACCATTCGCATGGCGGTCCTTCCCTACTCACGCAGCGGAGTGGTGGGAGCGATCATCCTGGGTCTGGGCCGCGCCCTCGGAGAGACCATCGCCGTGGCCCTGGTGCTGGCGCCGAGCTTCGTCGTCAACATCCACATCCTCCAGCCCGGGAACAACACCATTGCCGCCAACATCGCCACGAAGTTCGGCGAGTCGGGTTCGCTCGGGCGCCAGGCGCTGATCGCCTCGGGCCTGGTGCTGTTCGCCATCACGCTGCTGGTCAACGTCGGCGCGCGGCTCTTCGTCCGGGCTGGGGCCGAGGCTCGGGGCGGCGGGTAGGCGCGATGTCGATGGAAACGAGCACCCTCGCCAACCCCAGACGCCGCCGGGTGTGGGTGAACCGGGTGGCGATGGCGGGTCTGGCGCTCGGCGCCGTGATCGCCCTGATACCCCTGGTCGGTGTGCTCGCGTACACGGTCGGGAAGGGTTTGAGCTCAATCAACGGGGACTTTCTCACCACCACGATGCGCGGCGTCGGGCCCCTGGACACCACTGGCGGCATCTACCACTCCATCGTGGGCACGATCGAGCAGGTGCTGATCGCCAGCGCCATCGCGGTGCCGCTCGGGATCATCGCCGCCGTCTACGTCGTCGAGTACGGCCACGGGCGGCTGGCCGGCGCCGTGCGCTTCCTGATCGACGTGATGACCGGCATTCCCTCGATCGTCGCCGGGCTGTTCATCTTCGCTTTCTGGGTGCTCGCCCTCCATCGGGGCTTCTCCGGGTTCGCGGCGGGCATGGCGCTGGCTGTGCTCATGCTGCCGGTGGTCGCCCGGGCCTCGGAGGAGATGCTCAAGCTCGTGCCCGACGAGCTCCGGGAGGCGAGCTACGCCCTCGGCGTTCCCAAGTGGCGGACCGTCCTGTCTGTCGTGCTGCCGGTGGCATCTGCCGGGATCACCACCGGGGTCGTGCTGGCGGTCGCCCGGGTGACCGGCGAGACGGCGCCCCTGCTTCTCACGGCCTTCGGGTTCGACTCGGTCAACTACAACCCGTTCAGCGGCCCGCAGTCGGCGCTGCCCCTGTTCGTCTACCAGCAGGCGACCTCGGCCTTCAAGGTCGCGGTCGATCGTGCGTGGGGTGCGGCCCTCGTCCTTATCCTCTTCGTCGTGGTGCTGTCGGTGATCGCCCGCCTGCTGACCAGACGCAACCGGCTGGTGTAGGCGGCGCGCGGGTGGTCAGCGGCTCAGGCCACGGCCGCCTTGGTGGCTGACGCCTCGTCCACCGTCGCGAAGGAAAGGATCTCGCGCCCCGCCTCGGCTGCGATCCGGTCACCCCAGACATCCTCCGGCGCCAGATGGCGGCGGGCGAACCGAAGGGCGACCAGGGCCTTGCGGATGTCGTAGCCATCACCTGACCGGCCTCCCGGGCCGGCCGCCTCCTCAGACATTGCTCCGCTGCCCGCCACCGCCTGCTCGAGGAGCAGGGCGGCCGCCGCCGTGCGGGCCAGCAGCCACGACAGACGACCCGACCGGGCCTCGGCCTGATCGGGCTCCAGCGTCCCGACCTCGTCGGCCCGAGCGGCCAGGCGCCGGTTCGCCGCCCCCACCAGCTCGCCGACCTCGCCGAGCAGGCCGGACCCACCCCGCACACGGTCGAGCACCCCGTCGACGCGCGTGAGGACCGCCTCGTGGGCCGCGTCCTGGCGCATGGCTCGCAGCACGTCGAGGCTGCAGATGTGCTCTGTCCCCTCCCAGATCGGGTGGCACTGGGCGTCACGAAGCTGGCGGGTCAGGCCCCAGTCCTCGCAGTAGCCGTTGCCGCCATGGAGCTCGACCGCGGCGCTGGCTGCGTCCACCCCTAGGCGGGTGACGGCGACCTTGGTGGCCGGAATGAGGATCCGACGGAGGCGGGCGGCGTCCTGCTGGCGGGGAGCAGCAGCGCATTCCATGGCCAGGGCCACCCCCGCCTCGACCTCCACGGCCAGGTCGACCAGCTGCTCCCGGACGAGCGGCAGGTCCACCAGCAGCCGTCCCTTGGCCGACCGATGGTGGCACCAGACGGCCGACTCGAGGAACGAGCGACGAGCGATCCCGAGGCCCATGAGGGCGACACCGAAGCGCGATCCGTTGACCATCTCCATCATGCGGTTGAGGCCCCCGGCGTCGGAGGCTCCTGCCTCACCGGAGCCGCGCCGTGGTCGCAGCGCGTAGGCGAGGGCGTCCCGAAATTCGACCTCACCGGTCGGAACGCTCCGCGTGCCCAGCTTGGGCTTGAGCCGTCGCATCACGATGCGGTTGCGCGTGCCGTCGTCGAGCTCCCGCGGTACCAGATAGAGACCGAGGCCCCGCGAGCCGTCGGGTGCACCCTCGGGCCGGGCCAGCATGACGATGGCCGCGCCGTCGATGTTGGAGCAGAACCACTTCTCCCCGTTGATGAGCACCCTGCCGTCGCCCAGCTCGCGAGCGGTGCAGTGCACGGTGTGGCCGAGGTCGGATCCGCCGTCGCGCTCGGTGAGGAACATCGAGCCGTCCGCACCCTCCTCGATGTCTCCCGCCCGGAGCCGGGGGAGGAGGGCGTCGACGACCTCGGGCGGGGCGTAGGCCTCGACGAGACCAGCGACGCCGCTGGTCATGCCGATGCTGCACACCAGCCCGGTGTCGGCCTGTGACACCAGGTAGCCGGCCGCCATGCGGACCGCTCCCGGCACGGGGCGGCCACGAGCAGCCTCGTCGGCGGCGAAACCCCCGGCGTAGCCCACGTCCCACAGGGCCCGCTTCGACTCGAGCATGGCGGGGTGATGAATGACGCGGTCGATCTCCTGGGCCCACCGGTCGTAGCGGACCAGCTCAGGAGGATGGGCGTCGATCGTCTCGGCGTTGGGGCCTATCACGGTGCCGACGAGCCGTCCCAGCTCACCGAGCTTGGCCTCGGACCAGGCCAGGTCGTCCGGTGGGCAGTGTCGTCGCACCTGGGCCTGTAGCTCGGGGTCCAGGGCGTACCAGTCCTGGCCTTGGGTGGACTCCAGGGACGCGTAGTCGATCACGACTGCTCAGTATGGCAAAGGTCGTGTCGCTACCGGAATAAGTTGGTCCCATGCACGATTGGTACCCTCTATGAACGAGCCCGCCCCTTCGGCGGACCTGCACGGCCGACAGTGGGTTGTGCTCTCCCTCGCCTGTCTGGCCCAGTTCATGGTCCTCCTGGACGTCTCGATCGTGAACGTGGCGCTGCCCGCCATGCGATCCAGCCTGGGGTTCAGCCAGACGGGCCTGCAGTGGGTGGTGAACGCCTACACCCTCACGTTCGCCGGGTTCCTGCTCCTCGGTGGACGGGCCGCCGACCTGTACGGGCGCCGGCGGGTCTTCATCCTCGGTCTGGCGCTCTTCTCCCTGGCCAGCCTCGCTGGGGGGCTCGCCCAGGACCAGAGCATGCTGATCGGAGCGCGCGCCGTTCAGGGCCTCGGTGGCGCCGTGCTCTCGCCCGCGACGCTCACCATTCTGACCACGACCTTCCGAGAGGGCCCGGCGCGCTCGCGCGCCCTCGGCATCTGGAGCGCTGTGGCCGCCGCCGGTGGCGCGACGGGCGCCCTGCTGGGCGGTGTGCTCACCGACTACCTCTCGTGGCGGTGGATCTTCTTCGTCAACGTGCCCATCGGCATCCTCGCCATCGTGGCGGCGCGGGCGGTGCTGGTCGAGACAAGGGTCGAGACGGAGCGCCGAAGCCTCGACGTGGCCGGTGCGCTCACCGTGACCGGAGGGCTCGTCGCGCTCGTCTACGCCATCGTGCGCACCGACGTGTACGCCTGGACGTCACTGCGAACCCTCATGACCGTTGCCGTCGCGGTCGGCCTCCTCGGCCTGTTCGTTCTCATCGAGGCCCGCATCGCCAGCGCCCCGCTGATGCCCCTCGGGGTGTTCCGCTCGCGCTCGCTGTCGGGTGCGAACGTGGTCATGCTGTGCCTCGGCGGAGCCATGTTCGCGATGTGGTTCTTCCTGTCGCTGTACATGCAGAACGTGCTCGGCTTCAGCCCCCTCGCCGCAGGGTTGGGCTTCGTGCCCCAGACGGCCGCCATCGCCGTGGGCGCCGGCATCAGCTCACGGCTCTTGCCGCGCGTGGGCGCTCGCTCGCTGCTCGTCGTCGGCCCGCTCATCTCGGCATCGGGGCTGGCGTGGCTCTCGCAGTTGTCGGCCACGGGGACCTACCTGGTCGACATCCTGGGTCCCGGCGTCCTCATCGCCCTCGGTCTCGGATTGTCGTTCATGCCCGTCACCTTCGCAGCCACCGTCGGAGTGCCGCGCCGCGATGCCGGGCTGGCCTCGGGACTGGTCAACACGACCCGACAGGTCGGAGGATCCATCGGCCTCGCCGCGCTGGCCACCGTCGCTGCTGGTCACACCCGCTCCCTCCTGGCGGGCACCACCCACAGCCGCTCGGACGTCGCCGCGGCGACGGCGGCCGGCTTCGGCCGAGCATTCGTCGTGGCGTCGGTCGTGGCCATCGCCGCCGCCGCGGCCGCCCTGATCCTTCCGTCGATCCGGCAGCCGGAGCCGCAGCCGGTCGCGCCGGAGGGAGGTCAGCGAGCGAGCACGGTCACGGGATAGCCGCCGACGAGGAACATGCGCATCATCGCGTGGAAGGCCATGTTCGGCTCGAGCCGTTCATTCTTTCGCTGCATTTTCCCGGTAGGCAGCGATGGCGTCACTGGTGGCGAGGCGAGAAGACAGCGGAGACGCTGGCGTCGTGGGTGGTTTCACCGACATTGCGACTCTGCTAATACGCGGTAAACTCCGCGCAAAACGCGACTTGCATTCTGCGGTCGTCCAAGCAGATACGAGAGCGCACATGACACCCCGATCAAACTCAAATCGCTCGACGACGACGACGCGCAACGCTCGGCGACCGATGAGCAACCAGCACAAGAAGGCACTGGCCCTGGGTCGCGAGCAGGGTCGTGCCATCCGGCGCTATCTCGATGCCCTCGCGAGGCAGAGGCCTCGGCGGGGGCGCCGTCGCACGGTCGAGAGCGCCAATCGGCAGCTGCGAGAGACCGTCGACCAACTCGCAACCGCCAGGTCCCTGGCCCGAGTCGAGTTGTTGCAACGGAGGATCGACCTCGAATCCGAGATCACCTCGTTGGGCCAGGACGGCGGCACCGACCTGTCGGAGCTCGAGGCGGGCTTCGTGGCTGCGGCCAAGGACTACAGCGAGCGCAAGGGGATCACGATCCAGGCATGGCTGCAGGGCGGCGTGCCGAGATCGGTGCTGCGACAGGCCGGCTTGACGACTGCTCGCCGCGGCGCGGCGAAGCGTCCGGCCCCGAGCAGGGCGCGCGCCGGCTCAAAGGCGCGCGGCCCGGCTGCCGCCCGCACCGGGGCCGCGTCCAAGACCCGTCGTCCTGCCGCCCGCAAGTCGACCGCCGCCCGCCGGCGCTCGACGGCCAAGGTCAGCCGGACGACGGCATCTCGTGGAGGCCGCTCGACGGCGGCCAAGCGAGCCAGCCGCTAACCGGCCGATCGCGTTGGGCTGTTCTCAGCCCTCGGACCATCCGGCACCCGGCAGCGCTTCGCCGCCGAGCGCAGCGACGGTATGGCCGGGGCGGTAGATCTGCGGTGAGCCGGTCTCGTCCTTGAAGACGATCTCTTCGGTGATGTAATGGCGCCCGCCGCGCCCGCAGAAGCGCGCGACATCCTCCGCGATCACGCGACGCCCGTCCTCGGAGTCGAACAGCCCCGATCGGAAGTCCTCCACGGTGTCGAAGTACAGCTCCGCCACGGCGTCGAAGTCGCCGGGATTGTCGGTCCCGGGCATGATCGGCGCGCTCGAGTACTTCCGCAGCCTGGGGTGGTGACGAAGCGCCAATGGCACGTGGTGCTCGAGGAGGTGGCGCACGAACTCGTCGTGGGTGATGTCCTCCGCCCGCTTGACGAGGAAGACGACCTTGATCACGACGACGCTCAGGGCCGCGTCGTGGTCGTGGACCCGGACGGGGACCCGCTCAGGTCGATGTTGCACGTCTTCTTGGTGTAGTCGAGAAATTTCTGCCCGGCCGCTTGCACCTGGGTTTGCTGTCCCCTGATTGCGCTGTTGACCGCGTTGCTCACAGCGGTCTGGTTGCTGGGACTGTTCGACCCCAGCGCCGAGAGCACGCGGTTGTAGAACGCGCTGAGTGTCTGCACGGACGAGTGGACCTCGCTCGGAGCGACAGCAGCCAGCTTGTCGAAGGTGGCGAAGAGGCTCTTCAGCCCGTCGGGACTCGTGGGATTCGCGGCCACCGCTTGTTCGGCCTGCTGGACCTGGCGAGCCTGGTTGCAGTAGGCGGTCGGGTTGGCCTGTCCGCTCGCCACCGAGCCCGTGGCCGTCCCGCCACTGCTGCCGCCGCCTCCCCCACAGGCGGCGGCGGTCAGGCCAACTGTCGCGACGCAGCACAGTGCCGCTGCAGGTCTCATGGGATCCTTCCCGGGCGACCACCGCCTGGCGGTTCCAGCCCAGGCGGGCATGGTACCGGCGACGCCGACATGGGTGCGAGGACCCCGCCGGCGGCGAGTGGGCTCGGCGAGGCCGGTCTGGCCATCCAGGTCGACGTTGTCGTTCGGCGCGGGCTGGACCCCGGCTTTCCGTGTAATCTCGTAATCACAGTAAGACGAACGAGGAGACGAGGAAGCACGTGAGAGACGACGACACACGAGGTGGCCGGCGAGGCGGCGGGAGCCGGAGCCGACGAGAGCCGGGCCATCCCCACGACCACGGACCGCCCTGGCGGGGCCACCGGGGGCGCAGGGGGCGACGGGAGAATGTCACCCCGCTGTCAGTAGAAGAGGCCCGCGGCTGGCTCTCCGGCCGTTTGCCCGACGACTGGTTCACGGGTGCGCCAGAGGTGAGCGTCGACCGTGACGAGATCGTCGTC
>DATBBR010000036.1 GCA_036270875.1 Acidimicrobiales bacterium | reverse complement strand
GCGGGACCGCCGCGGCCCCCCCGCCAGCGGCTGAACCTGACGATCCGCACGAGGGCTGACGCTCATGGCAGGACTCCTCGGTCTGCTGCTCGCCCGCGCCGGCGGGGGACACAGCTTCAGCGGCGGCGGCACCAGCGGTGGCGGCGGTGGGTTCAGCGGTGGAGGAAGCGGCTTCGGGCACGGCGGCTTCTTCTTCCTCCCCATCGGTGGCGCCGGTGGCGGGCTGGTCTTCTTCCTGATCATCGTCGCCATCATCGTGCTCATCGGCTTCGCCGCCGCCCGCCGGCGGTCGCGGCCCATTCAACCGCCCTTCCCGGACGAGAACCTGGGGCGCCCCACGTTTCCGAGCCCTCCCGAGGAGGCCACCATGCCAGCTGCCCACGACGAGGTGTCCGACGGCCTGGCGGCGATCCAGGCCCACGATCCCGCCTTCGATCGAGATGCATTCATCGCGTCGACCGAGCGCGCCTTCTTCACGGTTCAGGAGGCGTGGACCGATCGGAAGCCCGAGATGAGCCGCCAGGTCATGGCGGACGGGATCTGGCAACAGCATCGCGTGCAGATCGAGGGTTACGAGCGCTCGGGGAAGCGAAACGTGCTCGAGGACCTCTCTGTGGGCGCCGCCACCATCGTCGGGGCCAGCAGCGATCAGTCCAAGGACACGATCACCGTGCGCTTCCTCGCCGCCTGCGCCGACTACGACATCGACACGTCCTCGGGCAAGCGGGTGCGGGGCAACAAGTCGGTGGACCAATGGAGCGAGGACTGGGTGTTCCAGCGGTCGAGCTCGGCCACGACCAAGGCCGACGGCGGCACCATGCAACAGCGCTGCCCCAACTGCGGCGCGCCTCTCAACCTCGACCTGGCCGGCGTGTGCCACTACTGCAAGGCACCGGTGATGAGCGGTTCGTATGACTGGGTCCTCGCCCGTATCGACCAGGTCCTGGGTCCGGCCCAGGCCGTCTGATCGGCACCTGGGCGGCGGGGGCAGAGCGCTGGTGAGCGCGCCGCTGGGACCTCTCGCTTGAACGAACTGGAGGCTCACCGGCGGCTGGCCGAAGCTCGCGTCGCCAGGCTCGCCACCGCCGACCGGCTCGGCCAACCGCACGTCGTGCCCATCTGCTTCGCCCTCGACGGCGACCGCCTCTACTCGGCGGTGGACCACAAGCCCAAACGAGGCACGCGCCTGCGTCGCCTCGACAACCTGCGGGCCAACCCGGCGGCGTCGGTCCTGGCCGACCACTATGAGGAGGACTGGGACCGACTTTGGTGGGTACGGGCCGACGGGGTGGCTACGGTGCTCGAGCCCGAGGACGCGCAGGCAGGTGAGGAGCGAGGCCGGGCCGTGGCGCTGCTCGCCCGCAAGTACGACCAGTACGCCGATCGAGCGCCCGGCGGCGCCGTGATCTCGCTCGCCCTCCAGTCGTGGCGATCGTGGGCGACCCGGTAGAGCTCACCGAGCCCCCCGCTCCTGGCGACAGGGGCGACCATGGGAAGCGCCACCGGTCGCGGTGGCGACGGGCCTGGCCGTTCATCCGTGTCATCGGGGGGCTGGCGCTGGCCGGCTTCGCCGCGTGGGCCGTGATCGGGCGCAAGGGCGAGCTGGCGGGTGCCGCGTCGTACCTGGAGGACATGGACTGGGTATGGCTGGTGGTGGCCATCGCCCTCGAGATCGGCTCGATCGTCGCCTACGGCGCGCTCCAGCGCCAGATCCTCCTGAGCGGCGACCTCGACCTGGGGCTACCCAGCTCCACCGCCATCACCCTGGCCTACAACTCGCTGACCAACTCGCTGCCGGGCGGCGTCGCCTGGGGCAGCCTTTTCTCCTACCAGCAGTTCCGCCGCCGAGGAGCTGACGAGACCCTGTCGGTGTGGGCCATCATCGCCGACAACGCCTGTGCCGCCGTCACCCTGGCCGCCCTGGCGACCGTGGGCCTCGTCGTGGCGGGCTCGCAGAGCTCCGCGGGCCTCGGTGTCGTCGCGCCGACCTTCGGCGTGATCGTCGGGATCGTCGTGGTGGTGACCATCGCCTGGCGGCGGGGGCTCCTCCGGCCGGTGGCGACCGGCGCTGTCGCGCTGGCGAAGCGGCTCACGGGTCGGCCCCGGGCGACGCCCCGGGCGGTGGTGGACCGAACCTTCGCCCGGCTCACGGCGGTGACGCCCAGTCGCCGCCAGTGGGGGATCGCCCTGACGTGGGCGAT
Source organism: Acidimicrobiales bacterium (assembly GCA_036270875.1). Taxonomy (NCBI): domain Bacteria; kingdom Bacillati; phylum Actinomycetota; class Acidimicrobiia; order Acidimicrobiales; species Acidimicrobiales bacterium. Next base: position 1,447 of record DATBBR010000036.1, on the reverse strand, counting down.
GGCCAACTGGGTGCTCGATTGCGGCTGCCTGGTCGCCGCCTTCGGTGTCGTCGGCTCGCCGGTTCCCTGGCGCGGCGTGCTGCTGGCTTACGGAGCGGGCCAGCTGGCAGCCAATCTTCCCATCACGCCGGGCGGCCTCGGCGTCGTGGAGGGCAGCATCACCATCGCCCTCGTGGCCTACGGCGGGGCCGAGGCGACCACTGTGGCCGCCGTTCTCGTGTACCGGCTGCTCAGCTTCTGGGCGTCGTTGCCGGTGGGGTGGGGGATCGCCGTCGTGCTGGAGATCCACCGTCGAGCGGGCCGCGGCCAGGCTGATGGGGGACAATCTGACCTGGTGAGGGCGTGAAGATCTCGTTGCGTAGAGCTGCCGCGGCCGGTGTCGGGCTGGCGCTGGGTGTCGTCGCCCTGGGCGGCTGCGCCTCGGCCCACAACAGCCTCGGCACCGGTTCCAGCACCTGCTTCCAGGCCCTCCCGTCGGCGACGACGGCCGTCCACAACAAGGGCCGCTTCCTGGGCGTGCGTCGGGTCAGGCTGTCGCAGCTGCGCCGGCCACCGACCACGGCCCCCGGCCAGCCGTCCATCACCCAGCCGTCCACCACCCAGCCGTCCACCACCCAGCCTCCCACCACGCTGTCTCCCAAAGAGGCGAAGCGGTCGGTGTGCGTGGTCGCATTCCAAGGCAAGTTCGCTCCTGGCGACGTCGCGCAAGCGCCGCCTCGCAGCGGCAACTACGCCGTCGTGGTCATTGGAGAGCACGGTGGCGAGCCGCTGCGAGCCTTCGTGACCGACACATTGCCGCTCCGCTTCCGTCACCTGGGCTAGGAGCGGCCAGCGGCGACATCCCGCGACGAGGCGTACTCTGGCGCCGGTGGAGAGGCGTGATCGGCTGGAGCGGCTCACCAACCTGGTGTTGGCGCTGCTCGACACCGAGCGGCCCCTGACCATCCACCAGATCGCCGACGCGGTGACGGGTTATCCGGACGGAGCCGAGGCGCGCCGTCAGGCGTTCGAGCGCGACAAGCGCACCCTCCGGGAGGAGGGGATACCGATCGCCGTCGAGCCGGTCGAGTCCGAGGAGCAGTGGGGCTATCGCATCCGGCCCGAGGACTACTACCTGCCGCCCCTAGGGCTCGACCACGACGAGCAGGTTGCCCTCAACCTGGCCGTGGCCGGGGTCCACCTCGACGACGGCAGCGGGCGCGGAGCGCTGGTCAAGCTCGGTGTCGCCGACGCCGACAGCCCCAGCCAGGTCGCGTCCCTGCCGTCGCTGCCCCAGTTGCCGCGGCTGCACGAGGCCCTCCGGGCCCGCGCCTCGGTGCGCTTCGGCTACCGGGCCGAGGACCGACGGGTTGAGCCCTATGGACTGCTGTTCCGGTCCGGGTTCTGGTACCTCGTGGGGCGGGACCAGGCGCGGCAGGCGTTGCGCACCTTTCGGGTCGACCGCATG
>DATBBR010000035.1 GCA_036270875.1 Acidimicrobiales bacterium | reverse complement strand
GCCCGGTTCGTGTGGCTGTGCGACGCCTTCGGCATCCCACTGGTCTTCCTCCAGGACGTACCCGGCTTCACCGTCGGGTCCGCCGTCGAGCGCCAGGGCATCATCCGCCACGGGGCCAAGATGCTGTTCGCCGTGTCAGAGGCCACGGTGCCGAAGATCACGGTCGTCATGCGAAAGGCATACGGGGCCGGTTACTTCGTCATGAACGGCACCGCGTACGAGGCCGACTACATCGTGGCCTGGCCGACCGCCGAGATCGCGGTCATGGGCCCCGACGGGATGGTCAACATCATCATGCGCAAGCAGCTCGAGGCGATCCCGGAGGGCGAGGAGCGGACCCGGGCCCGGCTGGAGATGGCCGAGCAGCTGCGTCGCAACATCGACCCCTACATCGCCGCCGGCCACGCCCAGGTCGACGACATCATCGATCCGGCCGAGACCCGCACCGCGATCTGGCGGGGCCTCCAGGTGGCCAGGACGAAGGTCGTCGACCGGCCATGGCGCAAGCACGGCGTGCTCCCGGTGTGAGCACCGTTTCTCCCGGTCCGACGGGGTAGAACGTCGAGATGGCCAAGCGAGCGCTGATCACAGGGATCACCGGACAGGACGGTTCCCACCTGGCCGAGCTTCTGCTCGACGAGGGCTACGAGGTCGTCGGCATGCTGCGACGCAGCAGCACCCTCAACTTCGAGCGCATCGCCCACATCCAGGACCGCCTGACGCTGGCCGCCGGCGACCTCCTCGACGAGGTCTCGATGATCAACATCCTGCGGACCCACCGCCCGAACGAGGTGTACAACCTGGCGGCCCAGTCGTTCGTGCAGACGTCGTGGAGCCAGCCCGTGCTCACCGGCGAGACGACGGCCCTCGGCGTGACGAGGGTGCTGGACGCCATCCGCATCGTCGATCCGGCCATTCGGTTCTACCAGGCCAGCTCCAGTGAGATGTTCGGGAAGGTGCGGGAGTCACCGCAGCGCGAGACAACGCCGTTCTACCCGCGCAGCCCCTACGGCGTCGCCAAGGTCTACGGGCACTGGATCACGGTGAACTACCGGGAGAGCTACGGCCTTCACGCCTCGTCGGGCATCTGCTTCAACCACGAGGGCCCCCGGCGGGGGCTCGAGTTCGTGACCCGAAAGGTGAGTCACGGTGTGGCTCGCATCAAGGCCGGGCTCGACGAGACCCTCGCCCTCGGCGACCTGGAGCCGCGTCGCGACTGGGGCTTCGCCCGCGACTACGTGCGGGCCATGTGGCTCATGCTCCAGCAGGACGAGCCCGGCGACTACGTGGTGGCGAGTGGCGAGACCCATTCGGTCCGGGAGCTGTGCGAGGCTGCATTCGGTCACGTTGGGCTCGACTGGCGTGATCACGTCGTGGTCGACGAGCGCTTCCTCCGCCCCGCCGAGGTGGACCTCCTGGTGGGCGACGCGTCCAAGGCCAAGGCGGCGTTGGGATGGGTCCCCGAGGTCGATTTCGCTGGCCTGGTGGGGATGATGGTCGACGCCGACCTGGCGGCGCTCGGTCGTCAGGTGGACGGGCAGCGGTAGTCGCCGTCGAAGCTCGAAGCGCGGTACTGGGTGAGCGTGACGGGCCCACCTGTGAAGCTGTGGCCCGCCAGGCAGTTGGTCTGAGCCTGGCTCAGCGAGGTGGCCCCGGGGATCCAGTTGGGCTCGCGGGTCGAGAAGTACGTCGGGCTCGTAGCTGGGGTGAGGCCCGTGATCTGGGCCCACTGGAACCCGTTGGAGTAGAACCCGACGAGCGGGAGCGCCACGCCCGCGGCGGTGAGCCCTCCGACGAAGCCCTGCAGGGCGGCGATGTTGACCGACGCCCAGGACGGGGTGTTGGCGGGCGTGGCCCAGGTGTTGGTGGTCTCGACGTCGATCCACCAGGGATCGGCGGACGGAGTGGTGGTGGGAAGACGCCTGGCCGCGTCAGCGTTGGCGGCCGACCGGGCCAGGCCGAAGGAGTACGTCGCCTTGGCGTAGCCGTAGTCGTAGGCGCAGCCTGTGCTCCAGGTGTGATCGCAGCTCCTCGGTCCGCTGCCGGCCGCCGGCCAGCTGGCCACGACCGGCCCCGGATCTGCGGTGTTCAGGTAGAAGGACGCGCGTGCCTGATTCGGAAGGCCCGGCGACGAGGCAGCCCAGGACAGCTCACTGGCGTAGCCGTTGGACGGTCCCAGACACGGGTTGGCCGTCGCCGCCGTGCCACCGTTGACCCCCACGACGCCGAAGGCCCGCTGCTGCGGATACGACGAGGCGCGGGTGCTGCACTGTGGGTACGAGATGTCGTAGCCGGTCGGCATGCTCGCGGCGCCGGTCGCCGGAGCGAGGATCACGAGCGCCACGCTCATCAGCACGGGCGCGGTGAGGAGCCCGCGCCGGATGGATCCGCCCAATCGGTGTGTGGTCACCCCAGCCCTGCCCGTCGTCGCTGATGTTCCGCCGTGCTTCAGGGGCCACGTTAGCGCACCGGTGCGCTCGTCCTACTGGCCTGGGTGCCAGTCAGGGGCGGCGAGCTCGAAACCAGCGAACTCGAACGCGGGCGAGACCGTGCACCCGACCAGCGAGTGGCCGCCCAGGCTCCGGGCGCTCTGCCAGGCGTCGGCGGGCACGACGAACTGGGGTCGCTGGCCCGCGGCGAGGTCGGGCCCGAGCGCCACGACCTGCTCGGTTGCACCATCGGTGGATACCGTGAGCTCGAGCGGTGCTCCTTCGTAGTGGTGCCAGGCCTCGGCGGCGTCGACGCGGTGCCAGCGCGATTCCTCGCCCCGGCGGAGCAGGAAGTAGATGGCGCTGCCCGCGGGGCGCCGGTTCGACACGGTGGGAGCGCGCCATGTCTCCCGGTACGACCCGCCCTCGGGATGAGGCGCCAGCTGGAGGAGCTCGATGATCTCGTTGGCGTCCATGGCATCATCATGGCCCGAGCGAGGCACGGAGGAGCGGGAGTGGCAGAGGTCAGAGCCGAGATCACGGCCAACGTCTGGCAGGTCCACGTCGAGGTCGGCCAGGCGGTCGCCGTGGGTGACACCATCGCCATCCTCGAGTCGATGAAGATGGAGATCCCTGTCGAGTCTCCGGCCGGCGGCACCGTCGCCGAGGTGCGGGTGCGCCCGGACGACCAGGTCCAGGAGGGGGACGTGATCGCCGTCATCCAGTGACGGCTCGGCCCATGGCCCCCACGGTCCCTCACACGCTGCTCACATCCTCCTATCGGGTCCCACACAACACTCGGTGAGCATGTCCGTGTACCGAACAACGAAAGGACAGGGGACCCAGACTGTGAAGCAGCTCCTTCTCAGACACCCACTTCGCGTCGGTGTGGCCTCGGCCATCCTCGCCGGCGGCGTGCTCGGCGGAGCCGTCGCCTTCGCCGACACTCCCTCGACGCCCCCGGCGGCAACCCCGGGCGCCGCCGCCCCCGCCCAGGGTGGGCACGCGGCGAAGCAGGGCCATCCCCACGTCGTCGGCAAGGTCACGAACATGAGCTCGACGGGGGGGCTGTCGAACCAGGGGACGATCACGGTGGCCGAGCCCAACGGGCGCTCGACGACGTTCAGCCTGACCGGCTCCACCAGGGCCTGGAAGTACCAGGGCCAGGGCCAGAAGCTGACCAAGGAGGCTCCGACCTCCATCGCCACCGGCGAGGTCATCGAGGCCGGCCTGCGGAACCAGCAGGGGGGTGTCGCGGCCCGCCGAATCCTCGACACGGGCTTCAAGGCCGCCTGAGCCACCTCCTCCACGGCTCGCGGCCCCTGGGGATCGCCCCGGGGGCCGCGGGTGGCCACCGGCGCTTTGGAAGCGCGACGGGCCCCACCCGTAGCATGTCGTCCCGTACTTCATGGCCGCCGCCGTCCGCTTCCGTGCTGCCGTCGCCCTCGTCGGGCGCTTTCCGGCCCTGGCCGGCGTCGACCTCGACGTAGCCTCGGGTGAGATCCTGCTCGTCACCGGTCCGAACGGAGCCGGCAAGACGAGCCTCCTGCGGGCCTGCGCGGGACTGCTCGCCATCTCGGCGGGCGAGGCGCAGGTCCTCGGCCACGACCTGTGTCGAGACCGGCGCTCGGTGCGGCGTTCGCTGGCCCTGCTGGGGCACGCCAGCTTTCTGTACGACGACCTCACCGTGTTGGACAATCTCCGCTTCGCCGTGCGGGCGGCGCGGGGCGACCAGGGCGCGGTCGACCAGGCGGCAGCCCGCCTCGGCCTCGACGGGCGCCTCCGCCACACGGCCGTCGGCAAGCTGTCGGCTGGTCAGCGGCGGCGCGTGGCCATCGCCACCGTGGTCGCTCGGGGCCCTCGGCTCTGGCTGCTCGACGAGCCCCACGCCGGCTTGGACGCCGCCGGGCGGGACATCCTCGACGAGGCCGTGCTGGCGGCCTCGGAAACGGGTGCCACCGTCATCCTGGCCTCCCACGAGACCGACCGTGCCGGGGCCATCGCCGGCAGGATGGCGAGGATGGCCGGAGGTCAGGTCGTGGCCGAGGAGCGGTTGGCGGCCACGACCGAGGTGGGCGACGAGGCCGCCGCCCTCGGCCCCGTCGCCGCCCCGCCCGAGGCGCAGTCAGGGGAGCCGGTCCATGTGGCGTGACGCGCTGCTCGTGGTCGGCAAGGACCTGAGAGTCGAGCTCCGCTCGCGTGTCGCCACGAACCAGGTCGCGCCGTTCGCCTTGGTGGTGCTGGTGCTGTTCGCCTTCGCCCTGGACCCGAGCCGCGGTGTGCTGACGAGGGCGACGGCTGGGCTCTTCTGGGTGGCCGTGCTCCTGTGCTCGTTGCTCGCGGTCCAGCGCAGCTTCGCCATGGAGGCGGCCGACTCGGCGCGCGACGGCCTGCGTCTCTCGGGTCTCGATCCGGCCGGCATCTTTCTCGGAAAGGCGGCCGCCGTCGCCATCCAGCTGCTGGTGCTCGAGGCCATCCTCGCCGCCGGCATCGTCGTGCTCTACGGCTCGCACCTGCACGGGCCCCTGCTGCTGCTGGGCTCGACGTCGGCGGCCACGGTGGGCCTCGCCGCCGCCGGCACGGTCTATGGAGTGCTGGCCGCCGGCCTGCGCGTGCGAGAGACCCTGCTGCCCCTGCTGCTGCTTCCGGTGGTGGCGCCGGTGCTCCTGGCCGCCACCCGGGCCTGGGAGGCCGCGCTCTCGGGCACTCCCTCCGATGGCAATCCCTGGCTCCAGCTGCTCGGCGTCTTCGCCGTGGTCTACGTGACGGTCGGGGTGGTCGCCTTCGGTCCGCTCCTGGAGGATGCATGAGTCCGATCACGCCCGCGCGCGCCACCCGGATCCTTGGCATCGCGGCGTTGGCGGCGGTTGCCGCCACGGTCGCCCTCGGGCTGTGGGTCACGCCCCCCGACGTCGTGCAGGGGGACCTCGTGCGGCTCATCTACGTGCATCCCCCGGTTGCCTGGGTCGCCTACCTGGCCTTCGGCGTGACCGCCCTGGCCAGCGTGCTCTATCTGTGGCCGAGGACCCGATCGCTGGCCTGGGACCGCCTCGCGGGCGCGTCGGCGGAGATCGGGGTGGTCTTCACCGCCCTCACTCTGGTCACCGGGTCCATCTGGGGTCGACCTACCTGGGGTGTGTGGTGGACATGGGATGCCCGGCTGACCACCACGGCCCTGTTGCTGGTCCTCTACCTCGGCTACCTGGCCCTGCGTCGGGTGGCTGCTGAGCCCGAGACTCGGGCCAAGCGCTCGGCCGTCGCCGCCCTCGTCGCGGTGGTCGACGTGCCCATCGTCCACCTCTCGGTCGTGTGGTGGCGGACGCTGCACCAGTCGGCCACGGTGCTCACGCCGAACCTCCAGCCGACGGTCCACGGGTCGATGGCGTGGACGATGCTGCTGGGTTTCTGTGCGTTCACCCTGGTCTACGCCTGGCTGCTCGTGCACCGGTACCGCCTCGAGACGCTGGAGGAGCGGCTCGAGACGGAAGGGCTGTCGATCGCGTTGGCGGAGCGCCGGGCCGAGGCGGCCGAACGCGTGAAGGCCCCCCAGGACCATGCCGACCCCCGATCCGTCGACCCCCGATCCGCCGACCCCCGATCCGCCGACCCCCGATCCGCCGACCTGCCGTCTGCCGACGAGCGGGTGGTGAGCCGGTGAGCGTCTACGTGGAGGCTGGCTACGCAGTCGTCGGTGTGACGCTGTCGGGCTACGGCGTCTGGCTGTCGCTGCGAACTCGGTCCATCAGCAGAGCCGTGGGCCCAGCCCGCAACGGCGACGCCGGCGACGCCCCAACATCGGAGCCCCGCGAGTGGCGCTGACGAGGGCGCGGCCCCGGAGCCACAGCTCCCGGCGCCTGTGGTTGGCCGGGATCGTCGTGCTCGGTGCCATCGGCTTCCTGGTCTACCGGGGCCTTGGCAACTCCATCGTCTATTTCAAGACAGCGGACGAGGCGGTGGCGTCCCGGGCCCAGCTCGGCAGCAGTGACTTCCGGATCGAGGGCGTCGTAGTTCCCGGTTCCGTGCGACCAACGGGGAACGACGTCGCCTTCGCCATCGCCAGCAGGGGCGTCCAGGTCCCGGTGGTCAACCAAGGGTCGGCGCCGGAGATGTTCCAGCCGAATATCCCCGTCGTCCTCGAGGGTCACTTCGCCGGCCAGCAGTTCATGAGCGACCAGATCATGGTCAAGCATTCCGCCGTCTACATCGGCCAGCACCCCGGGCGGGTGACGGCGCCCGACGGCAGCACCCGATGAACGCCGCCATCGGGCGCGATGCTGTGCTTCTCGGCTTCCTGGCCGCGGCGGTCGGGGCGGTGACCCTCGCCGTGGGACTCGTTCGCCGACGTCCCGGAGCCTTGCGCAACGGCGTCGTCTACGCCGGCCTGCTGTTGCTCGCCGCCGTGGTGGCCGCCGGGGCCATGGAGCACGCGCTGATCAGCCACGACTTCTCCCTGAGCTATGTGGCCCAGAACAACAGCCGGGAGACGCCGCTGCTGTTCACCGTCACCGGCCTGTGGTCGGCGCTTGAGGGATCGATCCTGCTGTGGGCCCTGATCCTGGCGGGCTACATCGCAGCCATGGCGTGGCGCTTCCGGCGCCGGGCCGAGGACCCGATGGTGGGCTGGGCCACGCTCACGTGCTTCGTCGTGGCCGCCTTCTTCTTCGGGCTGATGCTCGGACCGGCCAACCCCTTCCGCACGGTGACCGGTGCGGTACCGCTCGACGGCCTCGGTCCCAACCCGCTGCTCCAGGACCACCCGTTGGTGGCATTTCACCCGCCGCTGCTGTACCTGGGCTTCGTGGGCTTCACCATCCCGTTCTCGTTCGCCGTGGCCGCCCTCGTCACCGGTCGCCTGGGCGAAGGATGGCTCGTAGAGACCCGGCGGTGGACGCTCTTGGCCTGGGGCCTGCTCACGGTGGGCATCGTGTTGGGCGCGTGGTGGTCCTACCAGGTACTCGGCTGGGGCGGCTTCTGGGCGTGGGACCCGGTCGAGAACGCCTCGTTTCTCCCCTGGCTCTGCGGGACGGCGTACCTCCACTCGGTCATGGCCCAGGAGCGGCGCGGCCTGCTCCGGGTGTGGAACCTGTCGTTGCTCATGGCCACGTTCAGCCTGACGATCCTCGGCACCTTCCTGACCCGTTCGGGGGTCCTCCAGTCGGTGCATTCGTTCTCGCAGTCGACCCTGGGCCCGATCATCCTCGGCTTCTTCGGTCTCGTCGTGGCCGTGGGGCTCGGCCTCATCGCGTGGCGGGGGGACCGCCTGCGGGCGCCGGGGAGCATCGACGCCCCGGTGTCGCGCGAGGGCGCATTCCTCGTGAACAACCTCCTCTTCGCCGGCTTCGCCCTCGTCGTGCTGCTCGGAACCGTCTTCCCGCTTCTCGCGGAGGCGGTGCAGGGCCAGCAGATCTCGGTCGGGCGGCCGTACTTCGACGCCATGACGAGGCCTATCGGGTTGGCGTTGCTGTTCTTCATGGCGGTGGCTCCAGTGCTGCCATGGCGGAAGGCGAGCGGCGAGCTGCTCCGCAGCCGTCTCCAGTGGCCTGCGTGGGCGGGCACGCTCGTGGTGGCCGGCTGTGTCGCCGCCGGGATCCGGGGCTTCGCCGTGCTGCTGGCCTTCGGCCTGGGAGCGTTCGCGGGCACGTCGGCCCTCCGCCAGCTCGTGCTGTCGACGCGGATGGCCCGTCGCCGGGGCGTGCCGCTGTGGACCGGCCTGGTCGGACGGACCAACGGAGGGATGGTCGTCCACCTCGGCGTCGTGGTGATCGCCGTCGCCTTGTCGGCCAGCCTGTCGTTCGGCCACCGCGGCCAGGTACGGCTGGCGCCCGGGCAGTCGAAGCAGTTCGCCGGCCACACCCTCACCTACCTCGGCACCCGCGGCGTGGTTCATCCGAACCGCCGCGAGCTCGAGGCCGCGGTGCGCGTCGACGACGGCGCCGTGTACCGCCCGGCGGTGAGCCAGTTCGGCTCGGACACCGAGGGGATCGGCACGCCCTCCGTGGCCAGCAGCCTCACCAATGACGTCTACCTCACCCTTGACGCCCCACCGCAAGGTGCGACGATCGGCGGCGGCCCCGCACCCTCGAACATGAGCGGACAGTCCGGCCCTGGGACTGCCGGATCCCCGTCCAACCCGGCCCCGCAGGCCAGTCCGTTGACCCAGCCGGCCGTCATCGGGGTCGTGGTCCAGCCCATGGTGGCATGGCTCTGGATCGGCGGAGCCGTCATCGGGCTCGGGGCCGTGATGGCGGCGCTGCCCGAGCGGCGCCGGCGGGCCGCCGGGGGGTCCGAGCCGGAGCCGACGATCGCCGTCCCCGATTCGCCCGAGCCCGACCCGGAGCCGGTCGTCGTCCGGTCAGGCGGTGGGTCGTGACGCCCTCGGTGGCGTCGCCCCCGGCGCCGCCGTCGCCGGGCGAGCACCTTCCCAGACGACGCCGCCCTCGCGCCGTCATGACCGCCGCGCTCGCCGTGGCCGTGGTGGTTGGCGCGCTGGTTGCCGTGTTGGCGACCCGCCCATCCGCGAGCTCCACCACCACCGCCAGCCCCCTGCTGGGCAAGCCCGCTCCCGAGGTCAGCGGCCCGGCACTGACCGGCGGCCCCGTCGACCTGTCCTCCCTGCGAGGCCGATTCGTCGTGGTGAACTTCTTCGCCAGCTGGTGCCCGCCGTGCCAGGTCGAGGAGCCCGAGCTTGTGCAGTTCGCCTTCCAGCACCGGGCTGCGGATGACGCCCGGGTGCTCGGGGTGGTCTTCGCCGACAGCAGCGCCAGCGCGGCGCGGTTTCTCGCCTCCACGGGTGCCGTGTGGGCCTCGGTGGCGGACCCCGGCGGCCAGGTCGCGCTCGCCTATGGCGTGCGAGGCCCGCCCGAGACCTTCGTGGTGGCGCCCGACGGTCGGGTCGTGGCCCGGCTCCTCGGGGCGGTAAAGGCCACCGATCTCGAGCAGGTGCTGTCGCGCGCCCGGGCGGAAGGGGCTTGAGGTGAGCGCCCAGGACTCTTGGGAGCAACCTTCCGAGCCCGGGAGGCCGGCCGCAGCGGCCAGCCGCGGGAGCGCCCGCCGCTGGCTCCCGTGGGTGGTGATGGCCGTCGTGCTCGCCGTCGCCCTGGTCATCGGCTCCGGCACCCGATCGGGCTCAGAGACCGTCAGCCAGCGGGTCGACCGCATCGCCCGAGACGTGCGCTGTCCCAGCTGCTCCGGCCAGTCGGTGGCGGAGTCCGACGCCCCCACGGCGGTCGCCGTCCGTCAGCTCATCACCGACCGGGTCAAGGGGGGGCGCAGCGACGCCAGCATCGAGACCGAGCTGGCGCACAGCTATGGATCGGGGATCCTGTTGCGACCGCCGGCGAGCGGGGTGGCGGCAGTGGTGTGGGTGGTGCCCGCCGTCGCCGGCGCCGCTGGTGTGATCGGGTTGGTCGTGGTGTTCCGCCGGCGTCGACTGGGCGACGGCGGCGGGTCGGGGGTGAGCGCCGAGGACCGGGCCCTCGTCGAGCAGGCGCTCCGCTGAGCATGGCGCGCACGGCGTCACTCCGGGACCTGGAGGAGACGCGCGACTTCCTGCTCCGGTCGATCTCGGACCTCGACCGCGAGCGGGCGGCGAACGACCTCACCGAGACCGACTATCGAAGGCTGCGGGACGGCTACACGGCGCGCGCGGCGGACGTCATGCGCCGGCTCGACGCCCTGGGGGCGGGGGACGACACCGAGGGCGACGTCGATGACGACGCCGACGGCCTGCCGGCGGGGCCCGAGGCGCCGGCGTCACGCGAGCCGCCCACCCCGCCCGCAGCGGAGGACCCAGGGACGCTTGCTGCCGGCGCCGTCCACGTGGCGGCGCGACCGACACGGCGTCACCGCTGGCCGGGCGGGCGGGGGGGCGCCGGCGACGGGGAGGCCGGGCGGGCGCGGGGGCGCCGGCGACGCGGGGTCGTTGCTCTCGCCGTCATCGTCTGCTTCGTCGGGGCCGCGGCCGGCCTGGTGATCGCCCGGGCCAGCAACCGCCTCCCTGGTCAGACGGCGAGCGGGTCGGTGACCCTCACCGATGACCAGCGGCTGGCCCAGGAGCTGGTCCAGGCCCGGGTCCTTGCCACCCAGGGCAAGGACCTCGACGCCATCAAGCTCTACGACAAGGTGCTCGCGGTCGAGTCCCGCCAACCCGAGGCCCTTGCCTATCGGGGATGGCTCCTGCGGCTGGCCGGGGTGGCGGGGCACGACCAGGGCCTTCTTGCCCAAGGGCGGGCGTCGGTCGGCGCAGCCGTGGCCCAGGACCCGGGCTACCCCGACGCCCGAGTGTTCCTGGGCTACATCCTCTTCCAGGACGCCCACGACCCGGTGGGTGCAACGGTGCAGTTCCGAGCCTTCCTGGCCGACCATCCGCAGGGGCAGATGGTGTCGCTCACCAGCGATGTCGTCGCCCAGGCGTTCGCCGCGGTCGGCCAGCCCGTGCCGCCGGCTTCTTCGCCGTCGGGCTCCTGACGCCGGAGGACCTACCGGAAGACGCCCGTGTGCCCCAGTGAGTACCGCCCCGGCTGCGGGTAGACCGACAGCCCGTGGGGGCCGCGGCCCACCGGGATGCGGGCCAGCAGCTGACCGCTGGTCGTGTCGATGGCGTAGACCTCCGAGTTGTAGCGGCCGGTCAGCCACAGGACCTTGCCATCGGCCGACACGCCGCCCATGTCCGGGCTCCCGCCGCCGGGGAGGTGCCAGGTGGCGGCGACCGACCGGCTGGAAAGGTCCACGAGCGAGACCGATCCCTCGCTGCGGTTGGAGACATACAGGTATCTGGAGTCCCGGCTCACGTACAGGCCGTGGGCCCCCTTGCCGGTCGGGATGAACCCGACGACCTTGAACGAGTTGCCGTCGATCTCGTACAGGCCGTTGGCCTTGAGATCCGCCTCGTAGAACACCTTGCCGTCCGGCGAGGTCTTCACGTCCTGGGGGGAGCTGCCAGGGATCGTCAGCGTGCCCACGAGCTGCTGGTGAGGCACGTCGACCTTGAGCATCTGGCTGGAGAACTCACAGCTCACGATCATGTAGGTCCCGTCCGCCGAGAAGTCGGCGTGGTCCACACCCTCGCACGGGACCGGCAGCGAGTGGACCAGCTGCATCGTGTGCGCGTCGCGGAAGTCCAGTCGCTTCAGCGCTTCGGCAACCACGATGGCGTACCGGCCGTCGGGCGTGAAGTACATGTTGTACGGATCCTCGACCGGCACCGGCGCGCCAGGCTTGCCGGTGGCCGGATCGATCGGGGTGAGGCTGTTGCCCTGGTCGTTGGTCGCCCAGAGGGTGCGCAGGTCCCAGGACGGCACGACATGCTGCGGGAGCCCGCCCACCGGAAAGGTGTTCACCACCTTGAACGTGGTCGGATCGATCACGCTCACGCTGTCGGACTCCGAGTTGGGGACGTAGACGAGTTGCGGGAAGTTCTTGACCACCGGGCTGAGGGCCCCCGGGCGGTCGGCCGCGTAGATGTCGTTCGGATTGAGGACCGGCGGCATCCCCGGTAGGGCGGCGAGCGTGGTCGACGAGCCCTGACCGACGGTCGACGTGGTGCCGGTGCCCGAGCTCGGCACCGCCGGCGGCGACGACCGGCCGCCCGGGTCGCTGGCGAACACGAAGAGCACCACGATGGTGGCGATCCCGCCGAGGACGAGCGCCCAGCGCCGGATGAGCACGCCCGGAGGAGGCCGGCGGTGACGCGCTGTCCCTGCCCGCCTCCCGGCGCGGGATGTCTCATCGAGGCGTGTCACGGCTCCCGTCCTTCCCTTCGATAGCGTTGTTCACGCCATGCCCCCCCGAGTCCCGAGAAGACTATTCCTTACTGGCGCCGGCGCCGCGGTGGCGCTTGCCGGCTGCACCCAGGCCGTGCGCCGGTCGGCTCCGGCCAGCTCGGCCCCCACAACGGGCGCCCCGGCGCCGACGCCCACCAGTCCGCCTGGTCGCCCGGCCACCTACATCGCCAACGGCTCACGGACGGGCACGGCGGTCGCCCTGACGTTCCACGGGTCGGGTGACCTCGGCCTCACCAACGCACTCCTCGACCAGGCTAAATCCCTCCGGGCCCCCATTACCGTCTTTGCCGTCGGCACCTGGCTGGCGGCCAATCCGTCGATCGGGCGCCGGATCCTCGATGATGGCAACGAGCTGGCCAATCACACCTTCACCCATCCTGACCTGGGCAGTCTCGGGGCGAGCGCCGTGGCGAGCGAGATCTCCCGCTGCGCCGACGTCCTGACCCAGGTCCAGGGCAACAACGGTCGCTGGTTCCGCCCGTCGGGGCTCGACCGACCGACGCCGCTGATCCTCCAGCAGGCGGGACTCACGGGCTACGGCGTGTCGGTCGGCTACGACGTCGACCCGCTCGACTACGAGGATCCCGGTGCCTCGAAGGTCATCGCCCGCGTCCAGCAGGGTCTCCAGCCGGGATCGATCGTCAGCCTGCACACCGGCCACGCCGGGACGGTGCAGGCGTTCCAGCCCATCGTGGCCGCCATCAGGGCGCGGAGCCTCCGGCCGCTGACAGTGAGCCAGCTCCTCGGACCGAACCCGGCCTGACACGAGTCCGCAGATACGAGCTCAGACCCGCAGCGCCCTGAGCCGGTCGACAACCCTGGGCAGGGCAGCGACCAGGGCGTCGATGTCGGTGTCGCTCGTCGACCAGCCGACCGAGACGCGCAGCGAGCGCTCGGCATCGGCGCCCATCGCCTCGAGGACGGGGGAGGGGGCGAGCGACTCCGAGGAGCAGGCCGAGCCCGAGTGGATGGCGATGCCCTCCTGGTCGAGCCCCAGCAGGACGGCCTCGGCCTCGACGCCGGCGACGCCCAGACAGGCGATGTGCGGCAGGCGGCCGACGGGGTCGCCGTAGATCGTCACGCCGTCGAGGGCACCGGCAAGCTCGAGCACGCGTCCGGTCTGGGACCGGGCGCGCGCCCCCTCCTCTGCCAACCCGCCGTCGGCGAGCAGTTCGGCCGCGGTACCGAAGCCGACGATCGCCGGCGTGTTCTCGATGCCTCCTCGCCGTGCCCGCTCCTGCTCGCCCCCGAGGATCAGCGGATCGAGCCGCAGGCCTCTGCCGACCACGAGCGCCCCGACGCCCTTCGGTCCGCCGAGCTTGTGGGCGCTGACCGAGACGAGGTCGGCCCCCAGCCTCGAGAGGTCGAGGGGGACATGGCCGGCGCCGGCGGCGGCGTCGACGTGCACCAGGATCCCTCGGTCCCGGCACAGCGCGACCGTCTCGGCGATCGGCTGCAGGGTGGCGACCTCGTGGTTGCCCAGCTGGCAGTGGGCGAGCGCCACCGGGGTCCCGTTGTCGGCGGTCCGGTCCAGGGCAACGGCGAAGGACCCGACGTCGACGCGACCGAGCCCGTCGACGCCCGCCTCGATGACCTCGGCGTGACGGGATGAGGCATCCCGGACGGCGGAGTGCTCGACGGCCGTGCTGAGGATCGCCGCACCGGGACGGGCCTGGACCGCGCCCCAGACGGCCGCGTTGATGGCCTCGGTGCCCCCGCTGGTGAAGATGATCTGGCGGGGGCGGGCGCCCAGCAGCTCGGCAACCCGGGCCCGCGACTCCTCGACCGCGGCCCGGGCGATGCGGCCCTCGGTGTGCACGCGGCCGGGGTCGGCGGCCCCTTCGCCAGCGAACCAGGGGACCATGGCCTCGACGACCTCGGGGCGGGCCGGGGAGGTCGAGGCGTGGTCGAGGTAGTGGCGACGAGCCGGCACTAGATGGCGGTGACGCAGGCGCCGTCGCCCCGTGCCCGGGACGAGATGACGACCGGCGTGCTGTCGCCGTAGAGACCGGCGAGCAGGCCCCTGACCATGCCCCGGTCGACGGCGCAGATGATCGGGTGCTGGGCGGCCGTCTCGCCGAACGGACAGTGCTCGGCGACCACGGCCACCGACGTTCCCCGAGCCTCGGCGTGGGCGGCGAACCCGTGGGCGGTGAGGGTGTCGGCCACCGTGCGGATGGCGGCGCGCAGCGAGCGTTGTCCGTCTCCGGGCGCCATCTGGGCGGCCAGGGCGGCGCCGTACTCCTCGCCGACCGTCTCGGCCATGCACTCGGCTTCCTCGGGAGACAGCAGCGAGAGCGCCCGCCCGAGCAACAGGACCAGGAGGTCGTCGCGACGAGCAGGGAACTCGAGGGCCATGTCCTTGGCCGAGGCGCGGTAGCGCTTGGACGGCCGTCCTGCCCCGCCGGAGCCCGACCGCTCCACGAACACCTCCAGGTACCCTCCGGCCGCCAGCTTGTCGAGGTGATGGCGGGCGACGTTGGGATGGAGATCGAAACGGGAGGCAACCTGCCCGGCCGTCACGCTCTCGCTCTCCCGGGCGAACAGGTAGATATCGCGGCGGGTGGGGTCGCCGAATGCCGAGGTGACGGCGGCCACCGCGGCGGAGAACTCCTCGTCGCCCAAGGGCCGGGTCTCAGTGGGAGCCGGTTGCTCGGACGGCCTCGTGTCGACGGTCCTCTCTCGATCGCTCGATCGACCCACCGGGCGTTCTGGGCTGCCCTGCACGACCGGTATTGTACCTATGGCTGTAGGGATAATTCCGCCGGCTCGAGTGAAGCCACCCGCAGCCTCCGGGGAGGCGGCCGATGTCGGTAGGTGATTCCGAGGTGCGGGAGGCCTTGGCCGCCGTGGCCGACCCCCAGCTCCGCCGGGGGATCGTCGAGCTCGACATGGTGCGGTCGATCCGGGTCAGGCGGGGTCGGGTGTCAGTAACGATGGCGCTGCCCCTGTCGGCCCATCCGGGGCGCGACGAGCTGCTCCTCCGGGTCAGGAACGCGCTCGAGGTCCTGCCCGGGGTCCGCTCCATCGAGGTCGAGCTCACCGTGATGGGCGACGAGGAGCGGACCCGACTTCGGCGCCACCTGCGGGGCGAGCTGGGGGCGGGCGACCCGACCAATCCCTTCGCCCGGCCGGGCTCGCCAACGCGCGTGCTGGGGATCTCGTCCGGCAAAGGCGGGGTCGGGAAGTCCTCGGTCACGGTCAACATTGCCGTCACCCTGGCCCGGCTCGGACACAAGGTGTCGGTGCTCGACGCTGACGTGTACGGGTTCTCGGTGCCCAAGATGCTCGGTATCGATCACGATCCGATGGTGATCGACGACCTGCTCGTCCCCCCGGTGGCCCACGGGGTGGGCTGCATGTCGATCGGCTTCTTCGTCGGGGACGACCAGCCGGTCATGTGGCGGGGGCCGATGCTGCACAAGGCGCTCGAGCAGTTCCTCACCGACGTGCATTGGGACGATCCCGACTTTCTCGTCGTCGACATGCCGCCGGGCACCGGTGATGTGGCCATGTCGATGGCGCAGTACCTGCCCAAGACCGAGATCTTCGTGGTCACCACGCCCCAGCCGGCCGCTCAGCGCGTCGCTCAGCGCAGCGCCCTGATGGCCAAGAAGCTCAAGCTCGCCGTGCGGGGTGTGATCGAGAACATGTCGTGGTTCACCGGCGACGACGGCAAGCGGTACGAGATCTTCGGCGCCGGCGGGGGCCGGCTGCTCGGAGAGGAGCTCGGTGTGCCCCTGGTCGGCCAGCTGCCGCTCGTGCCGGCCCTCCGCGCCGGCGGCGACGAGGGCCGGCCGGTGACCGTGACCGAGCCCAGCGGCGAGGTGTCGCGCGCCTTCGAGGAGACGGCCAAGCGCATCGAGGCCCTGGGACCGGCCCGTATCTACCGCCGGGAGCTGGCCGTTCAATGACGCCACGCCCGCCCACGGTGATGGCGGTCGACTGCGCGACCATGGAGGGGTGGCCCAGGCCACCTGCCTTCACGGGCTCCGGCCCGACACCTGTCTGATCTGTCAGACCCTGGCCGCCAAGCCGGCGGCGACACCAACGCGCGATCGCGGCGGTCGCAGCCCTCGCAGCCTGCCGGCGCTCGGCTCCGACGACCGTGGCCCCAACCGACCCGCCCGCCGCTTCAGCGTCGCTGGAGCCCTGGCCCTGGTGCTGGCCACGGTCGTGGTGGCCTGGGTCGTGGTCGCCGCCCTGTGGGCCACCTTCAGGGTGGTCGAGCTGGCCCTGGTGGCGGGCGCCGCAGGATGGCTGGGCTGGCGCCTCGGTGTGTGGCACGGCCGCCGGCTCGGGCGGTGACGCCGCTCGGCGCATCGGACCGGTCTCCCCGACCGGGTCAGGCGCTGGGCAGCCGATCGGCGTCCCAACCCAGGTGGGCGGCCGCAGACTGCATGACGTAGCGATCGGTCATGCCCGCCACGTAGGTCACGGCGGTCGACAGGGCCTCGCCGCTCCCTGCGCTCACGCCCCCGCGCTCGGCGGTACCCGGGATCAGGTTGGGCCGATCGGCGAAGTGCTCGACGAGGGCGCGGAGCAGGCGAGCCACGCCCTGGGCCTGGGCGACCGACGCCGGTCGGAGATAGATGCGCTCATAGTTGGTGGCCCGGAACTCGGCCAGGGCCTCTGCCAGCTCCTCGGTCATCCCCACTTCGCCCGTCGCCGTGATGGCCTCGAGCACGCCTCCAATGAACGCGCCCAGCTGCTCACCTCGCGCCGGCCCGCAGCTCCGCCGGACCCGCTCAGGCAGCATCGCGGGGGTCACGATCCCCGCCCGCACGGCGTCCTCGAAGTCGTGGCAGACGTAGGCGATGCGATCCGCCCAGCTCACGACCTCCCCCTCCGGTGTTGCTGGCGCGGGGCGGGACCACGAGTGGTTGCGAATGCCGTCCAGCGTCTCGGCACACAGGTTGAGCGGAGCCAGGACGACGTCGGCGCCCCATACGGCGTGATCGAAGCCGGCCTCCACGTACGGCGAGAGCGCGTCCTCGCTGGCGTGCCCACCCGGGCCGTGGCCGCAGTCGTGTCCCAGGGCGATCGCCTCGGTGAGCGCCACATTGAGCCGGGCCGCCCGGGCCAGGCTCACCGCCACCTGGGCGACCTCGATGGCGTGCGTGAGCCGGGTTCGCTGGTGGTCCTGGGGGAAAATGAACACCTGTGTCTTGCCGGCCAGCCGGCGGAAGGCCGTGGCGTGGAGGATGCGGTCCCGGTCCCGTTCGAAGCAGGTGCGCACCTGGTCCGGCTCCTCGGCGCTGGCCCGCCGGCCCGCGTCATGGGCTCGGGTCCCTCCGGGGGCCAGCGTGAGGTCCTCGGCGTGCTCTCGTGCCTCCCGCCGCAGCGTCCCCACGGTACCGACGCCGGCGCAGCTGTCGCGGTGGGCCCGGCGGACGGCGGCCCCGCCCGCATAGCCGTCCATCGTCGAGGCCCAGCGCTGGGCCCGCCCGGTCGTGGTCGGCTCCGTGGGGGGCATGGGCCCAGTTTGCCCTCCCGCTGTGACAGCGGCCGGGCCAGGACCTGCCCGGCTCCGGCATACGATGTCCGAGGCCCGTCCACCGCCGGACATGGCCGACCAGAGGGAGCATGCTGGTGGACATTCGCATCGGTGTCATCCACACGAACAAGGAGATCGAGGTCGAGGTGGCCGACGACTCCAACCGCGACAAGCTGATGGACGATATCGACGCGACGCTGGCTCGTCCCGACAGCGTGCTGTGGCTGACCGATCGCCGAGGCCGGCGCGTCGGTGTGCCGGTGGCCCGGGTGGCCTACGTGGAGGTGGGCGCGGCCAGCGACGACCGCAGGGTTGGTTTTGGTGCCCCCTGAGGGCTCGCCGGGCGGCCCGGGAGGCCGGTCCGAAGATGTGGGCAGCCCGGGAGGCCAGCCCGAAGAAGCGGGCGGCCCGGGCGCCCGGCCCGAGGAGACACCCCGGCGGAGAGTGCCGGCCGACATCCTCGAGCGCAAGCTGCTCTTTGTGACGGGAAAGGGTGGCGTCGGCAAGACCACCGTGGCCTCGTCGCTAGCCCTCCTGGCTGCCAATCGCGGCAAGCGCACCCTCCTCTGCGAGATCGACGCCAAGGGGGCCATCGCCGACGCCCTCGAGACGGGCCACACCAGCTTCCACCCCACGGAGGTGCACCCGAGGCTGTGGGCGATGTCCATGGACACAGAGGCGTCGCTGCGCGAGTACCTACGGCTCAACCTTCGCGTGCCGGTCGTGGGTCGCATCGGCCCGATCGCCCGAGCCTTCGAGTTCGTCGCCACCGCCGCTCCCGGTGTCCGGGAGATCCTCGTCGTGGGCAAGCTCTGCTACGAGGTGCGCGAGCGCAACTGGGACCTGGTGGTCGTGGACGCCCCGCCCACGGGACACGTCATCGGCCAGCTGGCTGCGCCGCAGGCCATCAACGATCTCGTCAGCATCGGCCCGGTGCGCCAGCAGACGGGCTGGATACTGGACATCCTGTCGGATCCCTTCCTGACCGGGCTGTGCATCGTCGCCACGCCGGAGGAGATGCCGGTCAACGAGACCATCGAGCTGGCCGGCCGGGTCAGAGAGGAGACGAGCGTCTCTCTCGCAGCCATCGTGGTCAACCGGGTGCTGCCGGAGCTGTTCGGACGGGGCGAGGAAGCCGTGTTCGAGGCGCTGGCCGAGCCCGACCGAGCGTCCGCGCTGGCCAAGGGGGTGGACGGCGACGTGCAGCCGGTGCTCGACGGCGCCGGCCTGGCCGTCACCATGCGCCGTACTGGAGCCACTCACCTCGAGCGCCTCCGGGCCGCGGTCGACCCGGCCGTGCCCATGCTCTACGTCCCGTACCTGTTCGCCCGGTCCCACGGCCTCCGGGCCACCGGCCAGGTGGCCGCCGCGCTATCGGCCGAGCTGGGCTACTGATGCGGACCACAACGGCGCCGGCCCGCGCCGGCTCGCTGGACCAGCTCCTGGCGGCCAAGGAGATTGTCGTCTCGTGTGGGTCCGGTGGGGTCGGTAAGACCACCCTGGCCGCCGCGGCGGCGACAATGGCGGCCGTGCGGCAGGGGGGCAAGGTGCTGGTCCTCACCGTCGATCCCGCCAAGCGGCTCGCCGACGCCCTCGGCGTCAAGGGGATCGGCAACGAGGAGACGCGGGTGCCGAAAGCGGCGTTCACCGATGCCGGGATCACGCCTCGCGGTGAGCTGTGGGCGGCCATGCTCGACACGAAGCAGTCCTGGGACACCCTCGTTCGTCGCCACGCTCCCGATGCGCGTACCGCCGGCGAGATCCTGGCCAACCCGCTCTATCAGAACGTGTCGGGCCGCTTCGTGCAGAGCCACGAGTACATCGCCATGGAGCGCCTGTACGAGATCCACAACGAAGGGACCTACGACCTGATCGTCGTGGACACGCCGCCGTCGCGCAACGCCATCGACTTCCTCGAAGCCCCCGAGCACATGGCGGAGTTCTTCTCCAGCCGCTTGCTGCGTTGGCTGATCGTCCCCTACCGCTCCCGGGTCGTGAACTTCGCCTCCCGACCCTTCTACCAGGTGGCCGACCGCATCCTCGGCACGCAGTTCCTCCAGGACATCGCCGAGTTCTTCATGCTCTTCCAGACCATGTACGACGGGTTCGTCAAGCGGGCCCATGCCGTCGAGCGCCTACTCCACGAGCGGCGCACCACATTCATGGTCGTGAGCACCCTCGAGGCCGCGCCCCTTCGGGAGGCCGAGCAGTTCATCGACGTCATGTCCAAGAAGGGGTTCCACCTGGGTGCGGTGATCCTGAACAAGGTCCTGCCCGACTACATGCGCAGCGACCGCTCGGCGGAAGTCGCTGATCGGCTGCGGGATCGGGGCGACGAGCTTTCCCAGGCGCTGGCTCCCGGGCTGGCCGAGCCGGCCCAGATCCACCGCGTCCTCGACGAGGTCGCCGAGAGCTTCCTCAACTTCCAGGTGGTGGCGTGCCGGGAGGCCGAGCAACAGGCGGAGCTGGCCGTCACCCCCGAGGTCGTCGCCAGCGTGCCGTACTTCGACACCGATATCTACGACCTGGCCGGCCTGGCGCGTCTCGGCGAGCAGATCTGGAGCTGAGACGCCGGCCCGGGAGGCCGGCCCAAAAGAGCTGAGCCCAGCGCCCCGACAGGGGCACAGGAAGGAGCCGACCGTGCCCGACATCGTGGCGGCCGAGATCGAGCGCTACGCCGAGAACCACACGACTCCACCCCCTCCGTACCTCGAAGCGCTGGCGGAGGAGACCCGAAGCAAGCTGTCCGCCCCGGGCATGATGGTCGGTCCAGTCGAGGGCCGGGTCCTGGAGATGCTGGTCTTCATCTCCGCCGCCCGCCGGGTCCTCGAGATCGGCACCTTCACCGGCTACTCCGCCCTCTCGATGGCGGCTGGGCTTCCCGACGACGGCCACATCGTGACCTGCGAGGTCGACCCCCGGCACGCGGAGATGGCCCGCCTCCACATCAGCGCCAGCCCGTTCGCCGACCGCATCGAGGTGCGGCTGGGTCGGGCGCTGGAGACCATCCGCGGCCTCGACGGACCCTTCGATCTCGTCTTCATCGACGCCGACAAGCCCGGCTATGTCGACTATTACGAGGCCGTCCTCCCCAAGCTGGCTCCACGTGGGGTGATCGTCGCCGACAACACGCTGTGGAGTGGTGCGGTCGCCGATCCGAGCGAGCAGGACGACCTCACCAAGGAGGTCCGGGCCTTCAACGACCACGTCGCCAGCGACCCGAGGGTCGTCTGCGTCCAGATGACCGTGCGGGACGGGATGACCCTCATACGCCGGGCCGACTGACCAGGCGACCCGGTCTCCGGCGCCCCGTACCATTGGCCCCGTGCTCGACTATCACCTCCACCTGTGGCCCCACGGCGAGCGCGACACCGATGTCACCGTCGAGCAGCTGGCGGCGTACTGCCGGCGTGCCGGGGCCGCAGGGATCACCGAGATCGCCGTCACCGAGCACCTCTTCCGCTTCGTCCAAGCCGACGCCCTGTTGGGCCGGTTCTGGGATGCCGACCCCGATCCTGCTCTGCGGAGGAGCATGGCGGCGTACTGGGGCGAGCACGCCCGGGCGGACCTCGACGCCTATGTCCACTCGGTGCTCGAGGCGAAGGGAGCCGGCCTGCCCATCGCCCTGGGGCTCGAGGTCGACTACTACCCCGGGCGCATGGACGACGTCGCCGATCTCCTGGAGGGCTATCCGTTCGACGTGCTGCTGGGCTCGGTCCACTGGCTCGGTGCGTGGCGGTTCGACGATCTGGAGGACGCGGCATCGCTGGCCGAGTGGCGCCGCCGAGGTGTGGACGAGACCTGGGTCGCCTACACCGAGGCGCTCGAGGAGCTGGCGGCGTCGGGCGCGTGCGACGTGCTCGCCCATCCCGACCTGATCAAGGTGGCCGGCCGCCGGTCGAGCGCGCCGGACGAGCTCTACGACCGGATGGCCGAGGCGGCGGCCTCGTCGGGAATGGCGGCCGAGGTGTCGTCGGCCGGCTGGCGCAAGCCCGTCGGTGAGGCCTACCCGGCGCCGGCGCTGTTGGCGCGCTTTCGAGCCCGCGGCGTGCCGATCACCACGGCTTCGGACGCCCACGGCCTACCCGACGTCGCACATCGCTCGGACGAGATCCGCCAGCTGTTGACGGCGGCGGGCTACGACTCGCTGTGCGCCTTCCGCAAGCGCCAGCCCCGCCTCATCCCGGTGACGCCGTCGGCGGCCACGCGGTCGACGGGCCAGGGCGGCGTGGCCGGAGTCCCGGTCCCGACCCATCGACAGGGCGACGGGGCGACGGGAAACGGCGCCGGAGGAGACGGTGCCGGAGGAGACGGTGGCGGGGGAGTCGGTGGCGGGAGGTCGCCCGCGACGAGCGGCGCCGCCCGTGCCGCCGTGGCCGTCGGTGGCCCGGGCGGGCCGGGGGCGACCGCGGAAGGAGGGGAAGCGACGGAGCTGCCGATGGAGGTGGCGACGCCCGCCGACGTGGCCCGCCGCCACACCCGGCTGGAGACCAGCCCCCTGGGGCACCTCCAGCGGTTGATGGGCTCCTGGGGGATGCTGGCCGACCTGTGCTTCGGCGACCTGGTGCTGTTCGTGCCGGTCGCCGCCGCCCTTGACGAGGGCAGCCGCTTCGTCGTGCTCGGGCAGATGAGGCCCAGCACGGGCCAGACCCTGCACCAGGAGGACCTGGTCGGCCGTCTGGTCGATGACGCCGAGCGGCCGCTGCTGGGGCGGGCCTGGCGGCTGGGGGAGATGGTCGAAGGCGAGCTCGTCACCACTCGAGGCGAGCGGGCCCGGATGCAGTGCATCCCGGTGCGCTGGGAAGGCGATCTCATCGCCGTGATGACCCGGGAGTCGCCGCTCACCGTCGGTCGACGGCCGGGTCTGCTCGAGCGTGAGTACGTCGAGCTGTTCGACCGTTTTGCCAGGATGATCGCCGACGGGCTGTTCCCCTTCTCCAGCGACGAGGCCGCGGTCACCGAGGAGTCACCTCGGGTCGGCGACGGAGTGGTCGTGCTCGACGAGGGAGGCCGGGTTTCCTACGGGTCGCCGAACGCCATCAACGCCCTCCACCGCATGGGCGTGTTCTCCAACGTCGACGGCATGCGCTTCGGCGAGCTCGGGGTCGAGGAGACCGCCGTGCAGCGCGCCTTTGCCACCCGCCTCCCGGTGATCGAGGAGGTTGAGCGCCGGCCGGATGTCATTGTGCTGGTGCGCTGCATCCCGCTGCTCAGCATGGGCGAGCTGACCGGCGCGGTGGTCCTGCTCCGCGACGTCACCGATCTTCGCCGCCGGGACCGGCTGCTCGTGTCGAAGGACGCCACGATCCGCGAGATCCATCACCGGGTGAAGAACAACCTCCAGACGATCTCCTCGCTGCTTCGCCTCCAAGGCCGGCGGCTGCCACCAGGCGAGGGTCGCACCGCCCTCCGGGAGTCCGAGCGCCGGATCCGCTCGATCGCCATCGTGCACGAGATCCTCTCCCGGGAAGCCGGAGACCAGGTGCCGTTCGACGAGATCGTGCGATCCCTCGTCCGCATGACCGAAGACGCCGTGGTCTCCGGTCGGCCGATCAAGTTGTGCGTGGAGGGGGACGCGGGCGATCTCAGCGCAGATCTCGCCACCCCTCTGGCCGTCGTGCTGGCCGAGCTCCTCCAGAACGCCATCGAGCACGCCTTCGAGGGCGGCGAGCCGGGCGACCGCCCCGATGCCGCAGCAGGGCGCCACGGCGACGGGGCCGGTCGGGTCGACCTCGTGCTCGGCAACGACGGGCGGGAGCTGCTGGTGCAGGTGCGCGACAACGGTCAGGGCCTGCCCGACGGCTTCTCGATCGACAACAGCACGAGCCTGGGACTGTCGATCGTGCGGGACCTGGTGCGCAGTCAGCTGAACGGGAACATCGTGATGCGCCGTGACGGCGGCACCGTCGTCGAGCTGCGGATCCCGGTTGTCGCCACCGAGGACGAGGCGGCTGGGGAGATCGTCTAGGCGGCCTGGCCCCGGTGGCCCGCCGAGGTGCCCCAGCCCGGTCCCCTGCCTAGGTGGACCTCAGATGGACCTCAGGAGGCCCGGCGTCGCTGGGTCAACCACGCCTTGCGCAGCTTCCGGCGCTCCTCCTCCGAGGTCCCGCCCCATACACCGGCCTCCTGGTTGGTGATCAGCGCGAACTCCAGGCAGGCGGCCTGCGCCTCGCACGCGGTGCACACCCGCTTGGCCGCGGCGATCTGGTCGACGGCCGGCCCGGTGGTGCCGATGGGGAAGAAGAGGTCGGGATCGGTGTCCCTGCAGGCGGCGAATCTTCGCCAGTCGTCGGTATCCCACTCGATCGACCGGTTCCATGTGAGGGCCACGACGCCTCCTCGGGGTGGATGCCGGGGGCCTTGTGATTCAATTCACATGCTCCTTGCCGAGAACCTAGCGCAGAGCACCCGGATTGGCCGTGAGCCTAGCCGGAGGCGCCAGCCTGCTGCAACACGTTCTCGGGCTCCGGCGGGCCGCCAGTGCGGCGGGGCGTCGCTAGCTCTGCTCCGCCGCCGTCCTGAGCTCGGCCAGGCTGCGGGCAAGCAGCCGTGACACGTGCATCTGGCTGATGCCGAGTCGCCCGGCGATCTCGAGCTGGGTGAGCCCCTCGAAGAAGCGCAGGTGGAGAATGAGCTGCTGACGAGCAGGGAGGGCCTGGATGAGTGGCGAGAGCGTCGCCCGTTCTTCCGCCGCCGACATCCGTGGGTCCTCGTCGCCCAGGTGGGAGGCGAGCGTCTCACCCTCGTCCTCTCCAGGCGCCGGGGCGTCGAGAGACGCCAGGCGGTAAGCCTGCCCCGCCTCCAGGGCTTCGAGCACCTCTTCCTCCGACACCCTGGTCTCGGCGGCCAGCTCGGCGATCGTCGGTGAGCGGCCGAGCTCCTGGGAGAGCCGACCGATGCTGTCGCCCAGGGTCAGGTAGAGCTCCTGCATGCGGCGGGGTGCCCGCACGGCCCAGCCCTTGTCCCGGAAGTGGCGCTTGAGCTCCCCGGCGATGGTGTGGGTCGCGTACGTCGAGAACTCGACACCGCGTCCAGGGTCGAAGCGGTCGACCGCCTTGAGCAGGGCCATCGAGCTGACCTGGACGAGGTCGTCGACCGGCTCGCCGCGATGGCTGAAACGCCGGGCGAGGTACTCCGCCAGGCCCAGGTGGGCCTCCACCAGCTCGCGCCGGATCGCCGGGTCTCCGGTCTCGGCAAGGGCGACGAACTTCTGTCGCAGCTCCTCTCGTTGCGCGTTGTCCACGCCCATCAGCCGGCGATCGGGAGCCGTCGCTTCCGCATCCAGAACGTCAGTTGATCGTGACCGTTCCGGCGGACCTCGTGCTCATCCACCAGCGCCTCGAGGATCTTGCGCGACAGGGCGCTGGGGACAGGGTCTGGACCCCGCTCGCCGCTCTCGAGCGTGCCCTCCACCTCGAGCGTCTCGTCGTCGAGGGAGAACAGCAGGTGGACGACGCCGGGGCGCCCCTGAGTGCCGATGAGGGAGAAGCACAGCTCGTCGATGGCGAGCCGCAGGTCCTCCACCTCGTCGTAGCTGAACCCGAGGCGACAGGCCAGGCCGCTGGCGGTCAGCCGGGCCAGGCGGGGGAGCTCAGTGGTGGCCGGAGATGAGAGCCGTACCTCGTCGCTTCCGGCCACTCCGTCAGTTCCTCCTCAGCGGCAGTCATGATCGCCGACCGTTCGCCGGCGTGGGTTCGGGCTCGCTGCGCTCGGCACCGCGTCTCGTCCATCGACGCTAGCAAACGGCCTGCTAGCGATCTGGGCGCGGGCACCGGCCCGGGCTGCCGGCGGCCGCGTGGGCTGGGGCCCGTGGGGACCCGGTTGGTCGAGCGGCGGGGCTGTCGGGAACAATGACAGGCATGAACGTCGCCGTCTGTGTCAAGCAGATCCCCGACCCCGCCGCCCCGGGGTCGTTGCACCCCGACACCAAGAACCTCGTCCGCGAGGGCAAGCTCATCCTCGACGACTCGGACGCCTATGGGGTCGAGATGGCCCTCCAGCTGGCGGACACCGCCGGCGGTGGCGAGGTGACGCTCGTCTCCATGGCCCCCCATGAGGAGACGAGCGGCCTGCGCACGGCGCTCGCCATGGGGGCGGCCAAGGCCATCCTCGTCAGCGACGACGCCCTGGCAGGCAGCGACGCCCTGGGCACCGCCAAGGTCCTGGCCGCCGCCATCAAGCGGGCCGAGCCCGACCTGGTCGTGGCGGCGACGGAATCGACAGACGGGTACACGGGCACCACGCCGGCCCAGCTGGCCGAGCTCCTCGGCCTGCCGTCGGTGACCTTCGCCAAGAAGATCGACGTCAGCGAGGGCAAGGTCCGGGTGGAGCGGCAGACCGAGGCGGGCTTCGACGAGGTGGAGTGTCCGCTGCCGGCGGTGGTCACCGTGACCGCCGGTGTCGTCGAGCCCCGGTACCCGTCGTTCAAGGGGATCATGGCGGCGAAAGGCAAGCCGGTCGAGCAGCTGAAGGTTGCCGACCTCGGCCTGACGCCCGATCAGGTGGGCGCGGCCGGAGCCCGCGAGGAGGTCACCGACGTGGCCGCCGCTGAGGAACGAAAGGCGGGCGAGATCGTGGTCGACGAGGGTGACGCCTACGAGCGCATCATCGCCTTCCTCGAACAGCTCAAGGTTCTGTAGCCCACGGCAATCGGAAGGATCCTGAAACACATGGCAACCGACAAGGTGTGGGTCGTGGCTGAGTCGTCGGGCGGCGCCCCGTCCAGCCTCACCCAGGAGCTGCTGAGCAAGGCCCGCTCGATGGGGTCGGTCGTCGAGGCGGTGGCGTGGGGTGGCGACGTGGCCTCGACGGCCGGAGAGCTCGGCAACCACGGCGCCACCAAGGTGTACGACCTGGGCGACTTGGGCGACGCCCTTCCCGGTGGCCGGGTCGCGGCAGCCATCGCCGCCCAGATCGAGGCGGGCAACACGCCCGACGTGATCCTGATCGGGACCACCTACGACGGCCGGGACATCGCCGGGCGGCTCTCGGCCAAGATCGACCGCCCGGTGCTCACCAACCTGGTGGACCTCACGGTCGAGGACGGGGTCCCGGTGGCCCACCACGCCATCTTCGGCGGCGTGCAGATGGCCAAGAGCCGCTTCACGGGCGACGGCCCCGGCATCTTCGTGGTGCGGGCCAAGTCCTTCGCCGCCGAGCCCGCCGGTGGATCGGCGGCCGAGGTGGTGCCCGTCGAGGTGCCCGACACCGGCCCGGCCGACGCCGCCCGGGTACTCGAGCGGCACGTCGAGGAGCGCACCGGGCCGCAGCTGGACGAGGCCGAGATCGTTGTATCCGGTGGCCGCGGCCTGGGCCAGGCCGACAACTACGAGATGATCGAGGAGCTGGCCAAGCTCCTGAAGGCGGCGCCCGGCGCCTCCCGAGCCATCGTCGACGCCGGCTGGGTGCCCTACGCCTACCAGGTGGGCCAGACGGGCAAGACGGTGAAGCCGACCGTCTATCTCGCTGCCGGGATCTCGGGCGCCACCCAGCACATGGTCGGCATGAAGGGGGCCAAGAACATCATCGCCATCAACAAGGACCAGGAGGCCCCCATCTTCTCCATCGCCGACCTGGGCGTCGTGGGGGACGTCCACAAGGTCCTCCCCAAGCTGATCGAGGCGCTCAAGGCCCGAGGGTAGGGCCAGACTCAGACTTCTCCTGGCGCGTCGCCTACAATCTCGACCGTGGCGGGCGGGGGAGTGTCTTCGTCGCGGCGACGCGCGAGCACAGGCGGGGAGCTGCACCGCGTCTGATGCTCTTTCCCACGATCGACTTCGCCGTCTTCTTCGCCATCGTCTTCCTGGTGGGCTGGCTGCTCACGCCCTTTCCCCGACGGTGGAAGCCGTTCATGATCCTCGCCAGCTACGTCTTCTACGGCTGGTGGGACTGGCACTTCGTCTTCCTGCTGGCGGCGTCGACCGCCTTCGCCCAACTGGGGGCGCTGACGATCCACCGCACCGGTTCGCCGATGCGGCGCAAGGCGGCCCTGTGGGCCACGGTGGCCGCCGAGCTCGGTCTGCTGGGCTGGTTCAAGTACTACGGCTTCTTTGCCGTCAACGTGGCGAACGTCCTGCACGGCATGGGCCTCGGGGCGTCGCTGCCGCTGCTCCAGGTCACCCTGCCGGTAGGCATCTCGTTCTTCACCTTCATGGCCCTCAGCTACGTGATCGACGTCTACCGCCGTTCCCTGGAGCCGGCGAACTGGCTCGACTTCGCCACCTATCTCTCCTTCTTCCCCCACCTCGTAGCCGGGCCCATCGTGCGTGGCTCCGAGCTGCTGCCCCAGATCCGCACCCGGCGGGACCCGCGCAAGGTCGACTTCTCGAGGGCGGCCTATCTCATCTTCGGCGGCCTGTTCAAGAAGGTGGTGCTCTCCAGCTTCCTGGCCACGGCCATCGTCGACCCCGTGTTCAACAGCCCGGGCCAGCACAGCTCGCTCGAGATCATCGTCGCCATCTACGGCTACGCAGTGCAGATCTACGCCGACTTCAGCGGCTATACCGACATCGCCATCGGTGTGGCCCTGCTGCTCGGGTTCAAGTTCCCCGACAACTTCGACAGCCCGTACAGCGCCCGCACGCTCCAGGACTTCTGGCGACGGTGGCACATGACGCTGTCCCGCTGGCTGCGCGACTACCTCTACATCCCCCTGGGGGGCAACCGCGGGTCCCGGCTGGCGACCTATCGCAACGTCATGATCACCATGGTGCTCGGCGGCCTGTGGCACGGCGCGGCGTGGACGTTCGTCATGTGGGGGACGATCCACGGCGTCGGACAGGTGACGGGCCACTGGCGTCGCTCCCGCCGTGAGGCTCGGGGCCTCGACCCCCTCCCTGACACACGATGGGACCGCATCGCCCAGAGGGTGATCACGTTCAACGTGGTGTGTCTGGCTTGGGTGTTCTTTCGTTCGGACTCGTTCTCGACGGCGCTCACCCTATTGCGGCGACTCTTCACGGCCTGGGGACCGGCGCCCGAGGTCACGCCCCTGGTCGTGCTGGCCATTGCCGTCGGCATCGGGGCGCAGTACGTGCCCCATGACGTCGTGGACCGAGCCCGCGTCGCCTTCTCCAGGCTCCGCCCGGCGGGGCAGGGGGTCATCCTCGCCATAACGTTGTTCGGCATCACCACCCTCGGGCCCCAGGGTGTCGCCCCGTTCATCTACTTCCGGTTCTGATGCCCAAGATCCGCCCCCAGCTCCCAGCGCCCCGTGGCCGCGGCGCCCACAGCGCGTCGGTCCGCCGGCCGCGCGATGGTGAGCGCGCCGAGGGCGCCGCAGGTCACGCGATCCCGGGCAACGGCGGCGGCCACACCGGCAACGGCGACAGCGACACGGCCGGCGCCGCTGCCGTCGGCATCGCCACGCGCGCCGACCCACGGGTGCGCACCGCCGGACCCGACACCGCCGCGCCCGACACCGCCGCGCCCGACACCACCGCGCCCGACGACGCCGCGCCCGACGACGCCACGGGGGGCACCGCGCTGGCCGGACCGGCTCGCATCACGCGGCCGAGCCCCGCGGGGCGTCGGCTCCAGCCCGCGGGTCGGGTCCTGGTGATCGGCTTCATCTGTCTCGGGCTGTGGCTGCTGCTGGACGCTCACTCGCTCCAACGCTCGGCCGCGTCGTCTCCACTCGGCGCCCGACGAACGGCGGCGCTCACGGTGCTGCGTCCCATCGTCTGGGTCGGCAACGGGACTGGTCTCGCCTACCTGGGTGATCTCGTCAAGGACGCCCTCGGTCGGCCCACCGGGGGTCCGGTGGTCAAGTCGACCCCGCCCGTTCCGGTGGCGTCGCCCCGAGCGCGGCACACCAGCGGGCCGCCGTCCGCGGCACCACAGCCGCCCGGCACCCCGGGCCCCGCCCCGCCGGCGCTGCCACCCCTTCCCCGACCGACGGCCGCCAGCCCACTCCGGGTCCTCGCCATCGGTGACTCGATCGGCGAGGACTTCGGACAGAGCCTGGTGGCCAAGCTCGGGGCCACCGGCGTGGTGCAGGCCACCTTGGACGGCAAGATCGACACCGGCCTGGCCCGGCCCGACTACTTCGACTGGCCCGGTGAGCTCCGCACCGATATCTCCCGGTTCCAACCCGACGTCGTGGTGGCGATGATGGGGGCCAACGACAACCAGTCGTTCCTCGTCGGTGGCAGGGCGCTTGCGTTCGGCTCGCCGGAGTGGGTCACCGCCTACACACAGCGGGTGGCCACCATGATGAGCGAGGCGACGGCCCAGGGCCAGCGCATGCTCTGGGTGGGGATGCCCATCATGCCCTCGGCCGGTGTCTCGCAGCAGATGCAGCTGCTCGACAGCATCGTCGAGGGCCAGGCCGCCGTCCATCCCGGCGTCGCCTATCTGGACTCCTGGCACGTCTTCATCGACGGCAGTGGCAAGTACGCCGCGTACCTGCCCGACTCCTCGGGGGGCCAGCAACCGGTCCGAGAGCCCGACGGCGTCCACCTCGCCAGGGCCGGTTCCGACCGCCTGGCTGATTGGGCGATCAGCGCCATCCAGAGCCAGTTCGGGGTGCGACTCGGCTCCTGAGCCCGACCACCGACCCCCCACGCCTGCGAAGGGTCGATGGCTAGCATCTCGACATGGCCGACACTGCCTCGCGTCTGTGGCGGAACTGGGGTGGCAATCAGCAATGCGCCCCGGCCGAGATTGCCCGGCCTCGCTCGGTCGAGGATCTGGTGGAGGTGGTGAAGTCCGCCGGCAAAGAAGGGCTGCGGCTGAAGGCGGTGGGGTCGGGCCACTCGTTCACGGACGTGGCCTGCACCTCGGGTGTCCAGGTCCGCCTCGACGAGCATGCCCGCGTGACGCGCTACGACCCCGAGGCGTCGACGGTGACCGTTGAGTCGGGGATGACCCTGGCCGCATTGGCCGACGAGCTGGCCCGGAGGGGGCTGGCCCTGGCCAACCTGGGCGACATCGGCTACCAGACCGTCGCCGGAGCCATCTCGACCGGCACGCACGGGACGGGCGCGCGGCTCGGCGGCCTGGCCACCGACGTGGTCGGCCTCCAGCTGATCACGGCCGACGGGTCGATCGTCTCCTGCTCGCCGGACGAGGAGCCGGAGATCTTCGCCGCCGCCCGGGTCGGGCTCGGCGCCCTGGGCATCGTGTGGACCGTGACCCTCCGCTGTCAGCAGGCCTTCAACCTGCGCGCCGTGGAGGAGCCGATCCGCCTCGACGAGGTGTTGTCGTCGATCGACGAGCTCGTGGACGGCAACGACCACTTCGAGTTCTTCTGGGTGCCGCATACCGGCTGGGCGCTGACCAAGCGCAACAACCGCACTGACGAGCCGGTCTCTCCCGGCCGGGGAAGGCGGTTCCTCCGGGACAAGATCCTCTTCGAGAACATTGCCTTCGGGGCGGTCACGCGGCTCGGCCGCCTACGCCCGCAGTGGACCCCCCGACTGGCCCGCATCGCTCCCAGCTCCGGACGCACCGAGTACGTCGATCGAAGCGACCGGGTCTTCACCAGCCCCCGCTGGGTCCGCTTCTGCGAGATGGAGTACGCCGTTCCCCGGGCCGCGGCGGTCGGCGTGGTGGAGCGGGTACGGCGCTACGTGGAGGAGAGCGGTCTCTACGTCGGCTTCCCCGTCGAGGTCCGGTTCACCGCCGGCGACGACATACCGCTGTCGACGGCGAGCGGGCGGCAGAGCTGCTACGTGGCCGTCCACATGCCTCGGGGGGTGCCCTACGAGCAGTATTTCCGCGGCGTCGAGGCGATCATGGACAGCGTCAGAGGGCGGCCCCACTGGGGAAAGCTCCACTACCAGACGGCGTCGACCCTCTCGCCCCGGTACCCGGGGTGGGAACGGTTCCAAGCCGTGCGCACCCGCATGGACCCCGACGGACTGTTCGCCAACGCCTACACCGACCGCGTCCTCGGCCCGCGCTGATCGTTGGCCGGGACGCCGGCACGGGCGCCGGCTGCCCCCAGGTCCGATCACACCAGGGGCCACGGATACGGTCGTCGCTCGGGGAGTGGCGCTGGGAACCGCGGGCTGGCGACCACAGCCACCGCCCGACGGTGGATGCCCTCGAGCTCTTCGGGGCCGAGCAGCGAGCCCAGCCCAGGCGGAAGAGCCCGGGCGACGCGATCGATGTCGGCCACCAGGCTGTCGGGCACCGGCTCGCCGCTGAAGTCCCACATCACGGTGCGCAGCTTGGGCTCGGGGTGGAACGAGAGCCCGTTGTCGATGGCCCAGATGCGACCGTCAAGGCCGAGCAGGCAATGCCCGCTCTTTCGATCCGCATTGTTGAGCACCAGGTCGAAGGTGGCGATGACCTTCAGGGCGTCGACATGCCCAGGATCCTCGAGGAGGGTGAAGTAGTGCTCGGTGAACTCGGCGGCGACGAAGCGCTGGAGGGAGCCGACCCCGAGTGGTGCGTCGGCGCGAGTGATGGTCTCGGGCACGATGTCCCAACCCAGGGCGCGGGACAGCTCGTAGGCGGCCACCTCCCGGCGGTACAAGCCCCCCGGGAAGTCCCACAACGGCCGCTCGCCGCGGTGCGGCTTGTACACCGCCAGCAGGTCCCGCCCGTCGTCGCTGCAGTTCACCAGGAAGGTGCGGTTGGAGCTCCACGGCAGCCGGCCCTGGAGCTCGATCTCCCCACCGGAGAGCAGGCTCAGAGGACCGGGGGGCGATGCCCGTTCGTCCTGGGGCACACGTGTCCTGAGGGGTCGAGGGGGTTTCCACACAGCGGGCACGGCGGCCGTCCCGCCTCGACCAGCTCGGTCCCCCTGATGGCGAGGGCGGCGGCCTGCTCCCGCGTGATCGTGAACCGCGCCATGGACGCCGCCTCGTCCACCGTCTCCTCCTCGTCCTCCTCGGGGACGGCCTCCTCGGCCAGGAGCACGATCCGATCGGCGGCCGAGTCGTAGGAAAGGCCGAGGGTACCGACGGCCCAAGCGGCGTCGAGCGGCTCCTCCAACTCCAGGTCCTCGGGCAGGATCCCGGGATCGGGGAGCTCCTCGAGGACCTTCGCCAGGTACTGGGACAGGGCCGCCACCTGCTGCTTCTCGAGCTTCACGGTGATCACCAGCGATCCCTGACGGCCCTGGAGCAGGAAGACGCGCTGGCCCGTGGGACCGATGGTGCCCACGGTCACGCGCTCGGCGTCGTAGAGATCGTGCGAGTCGCTCACGACGGTTGTGCCTCGTCGAGCCCGTTCATCGCGTTCACGCCGAGGACCATCGGACCATTCTGTCCGTAGGCAACGGCGGTGACCGAGCAGGGCGAGACCACGATCCGCTGGAAGAGGTCGAGGTGGGTGCCGAGGGCATCGGCAACCACCGCCTTGATCGGATCGGCGTGGGAGACGG
Source organism: Acidimicrobiales bacterium (assembly GCA_036270875.1). NCBI lineage: Bacteria > Bacillati > Actinomycetota > Acidimicrobiia > Acidimicrobiales > Acidimicrobiales bacterium. The sequence continues at coordinate 6,270 of DATBBR010000035.1, read as the reverse complement.
CCACGATCGTTGTGCCCGCGTGCCGTGTCCGCAGGCGGGCGACGGCGGACATGACGCGGCACTGCATCTCAGTGAAGGACTCGCCGTTCGGGAACCGGAAGCCGCTGGGCCAGCTCTGTACGCCTCGCCATTCGGGGAGCTTGCGCAGCGCCTTCAGCTCGCCGCCGGTCCAGTCACCGAAATCACACTCGACCAGCCCACGTTCGACCGCCACCTTGACGCCCAGCCGTCTGGCGATGGGCTCCGCCGTCTCCCGGGCCCGCTCGAGCGGGGAGGCGTAGATCGCCTCGATCTTGGCGGTGCTGGCCAGTCGCTCGGCCATCTTGTCGGCGTCGGCCCGCCCTGCGTCGGCCAGGTGGAGTCCCGGTGCCCTCCCGGGCAGGACCGAGCCGGTCGTGGGTGTACGGGCGTGGCGGACGAACAGCACGACAGTGGAGGGAGGTTGCTTGGCGCGGCGGGTGGCCATGACCTTCCCCAACCTACCTCCCACCGGGGTGAAACCGATTCGACGGTCTGGACGGGGCCCGACCCTCGCTCTGCTGGCGAGGCGGCAGTACGTTCGTCGCCGTGCGGCGATCTTCCGACCTCGACCGTCTGGCCGCAGAAGTCAGCAGCTGTCGGCGTTGTCCGCGGCTCGTCGAGTGGCGCGAGCGGGTGGCCAGGGAGAAGCGGGCGGCCTACCTCCACGAGCCGTACTGGGGCCGCCCGGTGCCAGGATGGGGCGATCCCGCCGCCACGCTGATGGTGGTGGGTTTGGCCCCCGCGGCCCATGGTGGGAACCGCACCGGTCGGATCTTCACCGGCGACCGCTCGGGCGACTGGCTTTTCGCGGCCCTATGGCGGGCCGGCTACGCCAATCAGCCGACGAGCGTCTCTGCGGACGACGGGCTCGAGCTCCGGGGTGCCTACATCTCTGCCGTGGTCCGTTGCGCCCCTCCGGCCAACAAGCCGACCCCGGCCGAGCGCGAGAGCTGCCTGCCCTACCTCGACCGCGAGCTGGCTCTACTCAGCGACGTGCGGGTGATCGTGGTGCTCGGCCAGTTCGCCTACCAGGCCGTGGCGGGCCGGCTGGGTCTGCGGCCTCGGCCCCGCTTCGCGCACGGCAGTGAGGTGCCGCTGGCCGACGGCCGCACCCTCATCTGCTCGTACCACCCGAGCCAGCAGAACACCTTCACCGGGACGCTCACCGAGGCCATGCTCGATGCGGTCTTCGTCCGGGCCCGCCAGCGGGGCGGGTGACGCCGGTGCGAGCCGCCCTAGCGGGGTGTTGACGCCGCCTCGGCCCGTGGGGGTGGAGGCGGCATGAGGCCGGGACCGGAGACGGCCGTCTCCGGCCAGCGCCGGCGACTGGCGCGCGACAGCTTGCGCAGCAGGGCGACCGCGCCCGGGTCATCGTCACCAGGGCGAACCTCGATCACGCGGTCAGCGAGCAATCCGTCCATGACCTCGCGGCCCCGATCGGTACGTACGAGCGTCAGCGTCCAGTCGTTGAAGGCGCCGATCCCGCCCGTCGAGATGTCGGCGTGCTCGGCTGCGAAGTCCGGACAGGCCTTGCATCCCTCGCGCGTCCAGGCGTGGCACTCCTTGAGCGGGACCTCGTGGTAGCTGCCGTCGCGCATCCACACCTGGAAGACGCCCTTGATGTTCATCTTCACCATGTCCTGCTTGCGTAGCCCGTACTTGGCCTCGAACAGCTCGGGGAAGATGGCGTCGTCGAAGGTCTTCGAGCACAGCAACCCGATGTTGAGGGCGAAGCGGCGGGCGACCTTGCCCGCCTTGCGGGCTGACATCACCGGAGGCACCGACGACTGGCAGCTCATGCCAACGAGGCCGATCTTCTCCGCTCCGCCGGCAATGGCTTCGCCGTAGGCCATGGTGTTGGCAGAGTACGTGTAGCGGGAGCCGGCCCCCGCCAGGACCTCCTCGCGCGTCCGGGCCACGCCGGGGATGGCCTTCCAGCTGGTGCCGTCTCCCTCGAGGTAGGACACGAGCGCGGCGTCGATGAAGCCGTGCTCGAGGGCCCATACGAGGATGGCCGACACCAGCCCACCGTCCTGACCCACCTCCTGGAGCTCCGGGTCGACCGCCCGGGCGAGCACGACGTCCTTTGACACGCCCTCGACCTCGGCCACCTCGCGCTCGCGCCCGAACAGGTGCGTGTCGATCTCCGGCTCCCAAAGCCGGAACCGGGGGCAGGCGCGGGTGCAGAGGGTGCAGCCCCGCTCGCCGTAGGTGCAGTCGTCGAAGCCACCCTCCTCGTCGACGTGGAACGGCTTGTACGCACCGTTGGATTCGTCGTACTCGAGCACGTCGTAGGGGCAGGCGATAATGCACCCGGCGCACCCGGTGCACAGGCCCGAGGTCACGACCTCGGAGAACAGGTGTGCCCAGTGCGGCTTCTCGGGCGGCATGGGGGAACCTTATCGGCTGACCCATCGGGTTATGGTCGCCCGCATGCCCGAGCTGGCCGAGGTAGAGGCCTATCGCCGCCTGGCCGAATCCGCGCTGTACCGCCAGATCGCGATGGTCGGGGCGCCGGACGCCTGGTACCTGAAGGGAGGCCTCGACGCCGGCTCCATCTCGAGCGCCCTGGTCGGGCGGAGCTTCGTGGCCGCCCGGCGCATCGGCAAGCTGTTGATGCTCGACACCGACGCGCCCGAGACGCCGGACGCGGGGCCAGGGTGGGTCATCGGGCCCGTGTTGGGGCTGCGCTTCGGGATGACGGGCCGGTTGCTGGTGGACGACCGGCTCGGCGTGGAGAGCCTTTTGTACTCGAGCGACCGGTCCAAGCCCGAATGGATCAGGTTTTCCGTCGGCTTCGCCGACGGGGGCCGGCTGGCGGTGGTGGATCCGCGTCGCCTTGGCGGCGTGTTCCTCGACCCCGACGAGGACGCGCTGGGTCCCGACGCCGCATCCGTGGGGTTGGCGGCGCTGCGAGCGGGGTTGGCTCACAGCCGGGCGCCCCTGAAGGCTCGACTGATGGACCAGGCCCGCCTCGCCGGCGTCGGCAACCTCATCGCCGACGAAGCCCTCTGGCGGGCTGGGCTTGATCCCCGGCGACCGGCGGGCTCGCTCACCACGGCCGAGACCCGCCGGTTGCACCGTAACCTCCGTGCGGTCATCACGGACCTGCTGGAGCGGGGTGGGTCGCATACCGGCGACCTGCTGGGTGCCCGCGTACCCGGGGGACGCTGCCCTCGGGACGGCGAGCCCCTGTCGCGAGGCCAGGTCGGGGGACGCACGACCTGGTGGTGCCCGCGGCACCAACACTGAGCGCCGGCGCCGTCCGGGTCGCGCCTCGCGCCCTAGCCGCCCGCCTCAGCCAGCACCTTGGACGCGTGGCCGTCCGCCTTGACGTTGTACCAGGAGCGGGCGATCCTGCCCTGCTCGTCGATGAGGAACGTGGAGCGGATGACCCCGGTCGTGGTCCGCCCGTACATCGTCTTCTCGCCCCAGGCACCGTAGCGCTCCATCACCTTGTGGTCGGGGTCGGAGAGGAGCTTGAAGCCCAGCCCGTACTTGGCCCGGAACTTCTGGTGGCTGGCCGCCTTGTCCGGGGAGATGCCGAGAACCGGCACCTGGGCCCGCTCGAAGGCGGACAGGTTGTCGTTGAACTGACAGGCCTCGGCGGTGCAGCCCGGCGTGTCGTCCTTGGGGTAGAAGTACACGACCACCCGCTGTCCCGCGAAGTCGGACAGGGACACCTTCTGATCGTCCTGGTCGGGCAGCGTGAAGGATGGCGCCTTGGCGCCGGCGTCGAGCTTGGGCATTGGCCCAGTCTGTCAGCTGGAGCCTGGGGTCGACTTCTCTCCGGTGTCAGCCGCCCCGGCCGGCTTCTTCGCCTTCGTCACGTCGACGGGCGGGAGCTGGACGAGGTCGGCGACCTTCGGCGCCGTCTGCTGCTGGAGCTTGTGCGGCCACCAGAATTTCCAGCCCCTCAGGGCGGCGATCGCCGGGACCAGCCTGGTGGACAGGACGTTGGCCGCGAGGATCACGCCGATGGCGACGCCGAAGCCGATCTCCTGCAGGCTCTGGATGCCGGTGAGGAGCAGCGACGCGAAGGTGCCGGCGAGGATGAGCCCCGCGGTGGTGATCGTCGGGGCATTGTGCAGCACTGACTCATGTACGGCGTCGTGCGGCTCCCGACCGTTGTTGAACTCCTCGCGCAGGCGCGTCGACATCAGGATGTTGTAGTCGGAGCCGATGGCTACCACGAAGAGGTACACGACGATCGGGATGCTGAAGTCGATACCGGGGTAGCCGGTGCCGTTGATGAACACCAGGGTGATCGCCCCGATGGTGGCGAGGAAGGTCAGGCCGACTCCGGCGAGGAGCCACAGCGGGGCCACGATGGCCCGCAGGATGAGGGCCAGGATGCAGAAGATGATGAAGATGGCGACCGGGAAGACGATCGTCATGCTGTGACCGAGCGCCGTGCGCACGTCGACCAGGCTCGAGGTCGTGCCGCCCACGAGGACCTGCGACCCGGGCACGGACCCGTGCGCGGCGCTGCGGATCGGTCCCTGGACGTCGTTCATGGCTGGTGTCGAGTAGGGGTTCTGGTTGAGCAGCACCTGCACCAGAGCTACCGAGTTGTTGGCGGTCAGCTGCGGCGGGGACACGCCGTTCTGGGCCACGCCCTGTGTCGAACTGAGCTTGGTGACCAGGTTGCTCAGCCCAGCCGAGTTGATCGGGCCGGATGCGGAGCTGACGTAGATCTGGGTGGGACCGAGCGTGCCCGGCGGGAAGGCGCTGGCCATGGTGTTGAAGGCCACCTGTGAGGGCGTGCTCGACGGCAGCTCGGCCAGCGTGTTGTACGTGGGCTTGAACGCGGTGGCGCCGATGGAGATCACGATGAGGATGCCTGCGAAGGCGGCGGCGATGCGCCCCGGTCGGCGGGAGACGATATTGGCGATCCTCGTAGACCGGCTGGGACCCTCGGCAAGCTTGGGCTTGGTCGGCCAGAACAGGTGGATCCCTAGGAGCTTGAAGATGGCCGGCACCAGCGTCAGGGCGGCGACGGCCATGAGCAGCACGCCGACGATCAGGCCGGGCGCCAGCGTGCGGAGGCTGCCCAGGCTGGACAGCAGGAGGGCGGCGAAGGCTGCCGCCACGGTACCCGCGGCGGAGGCGATCACCAGGCCGATGACCGTGAGGGCCTCGTTCAGGCCCTTCTCCGTCGGTTCGCCCTTGTTCTTTACCAGGCGCTCCCGGTAGCGGAACAGCATGAAGACGATGTAGTCGGTGCCGATCCCGAACATCACTACCACCAGGAGCGGCGCCAGCTCCGATCCCACCTGGAAGTTGAAGGCCTTGGCCAGGTCGGCCGTGAGGGCCTGGGCCATCTGGTGCACCACGGCGATGATGAAGATGGGCAGGATGGCGATGATGGGGCTGCGGAACACGAAGCCCAGGAGGGCGAGGATCACCACGAGGGTGGCGATGCTGATGATCTGCTCGGCCGAGCTGTAGGCGTTGGTGGTGTCCACGCTGATGGCGGCGTTGCCGGTGAGGCCGGACACAAGGCCTGTGTTCTTCAGGAACGCCGTCGAGTCGTTCCTGACCGTCTTCACCGCCTGGTTCACACCGGTGTTGCCGGGCTGGCCGTTGAAGGCGACGTTGATGAGCTGGACCTTGCCGTTCGGGGCCAAGAAGCCTTGAGGAAAGGCCGCGGGCGAGGTCTTCACCGCGGTGACCGAGGGGATGTGGGCGTTGGTGAGCGACGTGACCAGGCCCTGGATGGTGCTCATGTTGGCCGAAGACAGCACGTTGTTCTTGGCCGTGCTGATTACCAAGGAGCCGGTGGCGCCCGACTGCTGCGGAAAGTACTTGTTGGCGACGTTCTGGGCCTTGATCGACTCGTACCCGCTGGGCAGGAAGTTGGCGTTGTTGTTCGACGTGACGGAGACGATCTGGGGGGAGAAGGCGAGGACGACGACGGCAGCGGCGACCCACGCAGCGATGACCTTCCACGGGTTGTTGATGACGACCCGCCCGAGCGCAGCGAACACTGGCTCCCCCCTTGTTCCGCCTGGTACGTCTATGTCTGGCCGCGAGAGTAGAGCATCCGCCGGCTGGACGCTCCCCTTGATCTGCGGTCAGGCCTGGGCTGCCGCTTGGAACGAGTAGTCGGGCGCCGTTCGCGGCGGTTCCCGACGGCTCATGGCCGCCTCCACAGCCGGCCCGAGACGTTCAGCCTTGGCCTTGTCCCGTGCGTCCTCGCCCTCTCGGAGCTCGGGCATCACCTCGCGGGCGAACAGCTCGAGCGAC
>DATBBR010000034.1 GCA_036270875.1 Acidimicrobiales bacterium | reverse complement strand
CCTGCCCACGGGCACGCATGCGAGGCTGGCCCGCTCGACTCCGGCGTCTCCGAAGCCGATCAGGCTCTCGGCAATGAGGGCATCAATGGTGGCGTATGGGGCATCGGGGGCTCGGCGCATCAGGTCGAGCACCCGGGCCCGCCCGTCGTCGTAGCGGTGCCAGCTCACGAACCCGACGACCCGCCCTCCGGCGTCGACCGCGACCCGACAGTCGACCCGGTCGAGCTCCTCGGCATCGAAGCGGCCCAGGGTGAACCCCATCTCGCCGCCACGCTTGGTCGCCAGCCAGGCCGCCGAGACGGCGGCCGTCCCGTCGGCGAGGTCGTTCGTGAAGGGGACGACGGCGATGCCCGCTCGGCGGGCGGCGTTCAGGCTGTGGCGGACTTTTGCCCGGCGAGGTCCCGCCAGGGAAAAGGAGCCGAGATCGACCACGGCGTCGTCGGCGATGGGAACCGCGTGCATCCCGCGCCTCCGGTAGGGCTCGGGATCTGCCACGCAGGCGAACACCGGTCGGAGACGCTCGCCCGCGAGCACCTCCAACAGCTCGTCCAGCGCCGCCTCGGCTGCATCGACGGGCGCCGCCACGTCGGTGGCCAGCACCGCCCATCGACCCTGGCGCACCCACCCGGCGGCGCCGGCGCCCACCCTGATCACCCGGCGGTCGGCGCCGACGAGAAACGGGCTGGCCGAGCTCCGGCCCCAGTGGGCCACGGCCGCCTCGGCGAGGGAGGCGATAGTGCCCGGACTGTCGACAGGGTGCGGCGCAGGTCGGGCGACTCTCCGCTGCACCCGGTAGGTCGCGGCCACTGAGCCGGCGTACATGACCGCGGTCTTCATTGGTCCTCCTCCCCCCAGGGAACGCCGCTTCGGCGTCCAGGACTGAATGTTCCCGTCGGCTCCGTCGGCGGACTGCGGGCTCCGCCATGATCTCGCCCAGACCTGACGATGAGCTGACCGGTTTCTGACGAAACGCTGACGCGTTCGTTACTGAGGCGTTTCGGCGCCGCGCCCGGACGTCCAGGACGCGGCCCCAGTTGGGATAGGGTCGGCGCAACCCGCCGCCCGGGCAAGTCCGGTGCGAGTCCGGCGCAGTCAGCACTCCTGTAGCCGCCCGCTTTCGGGCGGGAGCCAGAAGGCCGGCGGTGGGACCCCCACAGCCCCGTTCGACATCACGTCGGAAGCGAGACGCCGTGGCCGCGCACTCCCTGCTGTCCTGGCCCACGCTGTCCATTGGCGGCACCGGCTTCCTCCTCGGGTGCCGCCACGGGCTCGACTGGGACCATCTCGCCGCCATCACCGACCTCACCACCGCCAACGCGCCGGCGGGCGCCTCGGGTGCTCGCCGCACGGGTCGGAACGGCCGCACCGTCAGCCTCGCCCTCTGGTACTGCATCGGCCACGGGCTCGTCATCGCCGCCCTGGGCGCTGTCGTCGGCGTCCTCGGGGTCGGCCTCCCCGCAGGCATCGATCGGATCTTCGAGGGCGTCGTCGGCGCCACGTTGGTCGCACTGGGGGCCTTCGTGCTGTGGCAGCTAGGTCGGGACCGCGGCGAGTACCGCTACGCCGGCCGAGTGAAGCTCCTGGTCGGCATCGTCCGCCGGGCGTGGTCGCGTGCCAGGCGTCGCGGGACTCCGCCCGCGGGCGCGCTCGATGACCTGGGGCCCCGCTCCGCCTTCGCCGTCGGCGTGCTCCACGGGACCGGCGCCGAGACGCCGACCCAGGTGGTCCTCTTCGCCAGCGCCGCGGCGTCGGGATCGACCGCCGGTGCGATGTTCATCCTGCTCGCCTTCGTCACCGGGCTGATCGTGAGCGACCTGGGCATCGCCGCCGCCTGGCTCACCGGCCTGGTCGGTGTGCGTCGCTCCGTGCGGGCCCAGCTGGTGCTGGGAGGGCTCACCGGCGTGTCGTCGTTAGCTGTCGGCGGCCTGTTCCTCGCCGGCCGGGCGGCCGAGCTGCCTGCGCTGTTCGGCGGCTGAGCCCGCCGGCAGGGCCGCTAGGCGTCGACGAGGGCGTCCTCGGCGGCCCGCTCCTGGAGGTGGAGGTCGACCTTGCGCTTGATGCGCTGGAGGGCGTTGTCGATCGACTTGACGTGGCGTCCGAGCCGCTGGCTGATCTCCTGGTAGGACTTGCCCTCGACGTACAGGCGGAGCACGTCGACCTCGAGTACCGACAGCATCTCGGCCATGGACCTGCGCATGTCCTCCATGCGCTCCCGCGACACCGCCTGCTCGGCCGGGTCGGTGGCGTGGTCGGAGCCGAGCAGCTTCTCGACCAGGCGGTCGTTGGGCTCGTCGTCGGGCCGCGTGGCCGAGATCGACACGTACTGGTTCAGGGGCTGGTGCTTGTGGCGGGTGGCCGTCTTGATGGCGGTGATCACCTGCCTGGTGATACACAGCTCGGCGAAGGCCCGGAAGGACGACTGCCGGTCGGGACGGAAGTCTCTGGCCGCCTTGTACAGCCCGATCAGCCCCTCCTGCTCGATGTCGTCGGCGTCGGCGCCGACCAGGAAGTAGGTGCGCGCCTTGGCCCGGGCGAAGCGCCGGTAGCGCTGGAGGAGCACGTTCAGGGCACAGCCGTCTCCGGCGTGAAAGCGGGCCACCAGCTCGTCATCAGGGCAGTCAATGTCCGGGACCCGGTCCATTCGAAGCGACATGTTCTCCAACCCCTGGGTGCTGTGACCGAGCTGCGGCGCTCGATGGTGTCTGGACTAGTTCTTTGTAACCAGTCGGAGCGCCCGTGTCAACCGTCACATCCGGTCCAGGATCAGGGCAGATGTACCCGCATCCCCCAAGGTGACACAAAAATTCTCCTGCCGGGGACTAGTACGAGAGGGCCAATCGCTGCCTGGCCACCTCGAAGCAGGCCACGGCGCCGGCGGCAGCGACGTTCAGCGAGGCGAGGGACCCGACGCCGGGGATGGCCACGACCAGGTCGCAGCGCTGGCGGGTGAGCCGCGCCAGGCCCCGGCCCTCGGATCCCAGCACCAGGGCCAGCGGCTGATCAGCGAGGGCCAGCCCGAACAGCGACGTCTCGGCGCTGCTGTCGAGCCCCACGGTCCAGACGCTGTGGCGGGCCAGCTCGGCCAGGCTGCCCGGCACGCTCGGGACCATGGCCATCGGGAGCCGCTCGATGGCCCCGGCCGCGGCCTTGGCCACCGTGGGCGTGACGTGGGCGGCGCCGTGACGGGCGAGCACCGCTCCCGTCGCTCCCGCTCCCTCGGCGGTGCGCAGCAGGGCGCCCAGGTTGTGGGGATCGGTGACCCCGTCAAGGACGACGAGGAAGGGGCTGGGCCCGCCCGGCGACGGCTGGCACAGGACGTCGAGGTCGACCGCCGGCAGGGCCTCGGCGTGGGCCAGCACCCCCTGGGGCACCTCTGTTCGGGACTCAGCGTCGAGACGCGACCTGGCCACGGTCCGCAGGCGCACGCCGCCCTCCGCGGCCAGCAGGCGGATCTCATCGAGGAGCGGAGAGTCGTCGAGGCCCTCGGCCAGCCACACGTCCCGAGTGCGCCGGCGACCGGCGGCCAGCAGCTCGCGCACTGCCCGGCGCCCCTCCACCTGCTCGCCACCAAGCCCGCTGGTCTGACGGCGCGCCGCGTCCCGGCCTCTGGCCGGACGGCGCTCGGCGGCTCGGCGGCCGGCCGGGACGCCGCTCGGAGCCTGCCCGCGGCGAGGCCGTCGAGACCCGCCGGGAGGTCGCGACCGGCCCGTCATCCGTCGCCGCCTTCCAGGAGAACCACCGCCAGACAGGCGATACCCTCGGCCCGCCCCAGAGACCCCAGGCCTTCGGACCGCTTCGCCTTCACGCTCACCGGCGCCTCGAGGACGCCGCTCAGTCGGTCCTGGAGCCGTGTCCGGTACGGAGCCAGCATCGGCGTCTCGAGGACCACGGTGCAGTCGGCGTTGACCGGTCGCCATCCTGCGTCGTGCACCATGACGGCCACCTGGGCGAGCATCGCCACGCTGTCGGCGCCCGACCATGTGAGGTCGGTGTCGGGGAAGTGCTGCCCGATGTCTCCCAGGGCCGCGGCCCCGAGCATGGCGTCGGCGAGCGCATGGGCGACGACATCGCCGTCGCTGTGCGCGGCCAGGCCCGACGCCCCCTCGATGGCCACACCGCCGAGCACGAGCGGACGACCAGGGTCGGCGCTGAATCCGTGGACGTCGAAGCCCAGGCCCACCCGACTGGTCATGCCCGCAGCAGCGCTTCCAACACGACGAGATCGGAGGGCTTGGTCAGCTTGATGTTGCGGGGATCGCCCGGCACCACCACGACCGTTCCCCCGGCGGCCTCGACCAAGCCGGCGTCGTCGGTGGCCTCGCCCCCGGTCTGATGGGCCGAGCGCAGCTCGCCGGCCCGGAATGCCTGTGGAGTCTGCACGGCAACCAGCTCGCTGCGATCCAGTGTGGAGACGACCCGGCCCTCGGCTACCTGCTTGACGGTCTCGGCGACCGGAAGGCCGGGAACGGCGGCGTCAACTCCCGGGGCGAGCGCCTCCACCACCGCTTTGAACAGGTCGGCTCCGGCCAGGGGGCGGGCGGCGTCGTGGACGACGAGCACCTCGGCGTCGCCCGGAACGGCGTCCAACCCGGCTCGTACCGATTCGGCGCGCGTCGACCCGCCGGCGACGACCACATCGGCTCCGCGGGCCTCCGCAGGAGCGGGACCGGGGACCACGAGCACGACACCTGCGGCCACCGATCGGGCCGCCTCCATCGACCAGTCGAGGACCTGGCGTCCTCCCAGCGTCTCGAACTGCTTGAGCCGTCCGAAACGACTCGAGCTTCCCGCCGCCACGACGATCGCCCAGACCCCAGCCCGCCGCGTCCCCGGCTCACCCACTCCTGTGGTGACCCCTGCCGCTAGGGCAGCGCCTCGTTCAGCTTCTCCTCCGCCTCCTCCTCGCTCACGCCGATGGCGAAGGTGAGCTCGGAGACCAGGATCTGGCGGGCGCGTGTGAGCATGCGCTTCTCGCCCGCCGACAGGCCCTTGTCCTTGTCCCGTATGGAGAGGTTTCGAACAACCTCGGCGACTTGGTAGATGTCGCCGGACTTGAGCTTCTCGACGTGGTTCTTGTAGCGACGAGACCAGTTCGTCGGCATCCGGGCCTCCTTCTTGCGAAGGACGGCGAAGACCTCCTCGACCTCCTCGTCGGTGATGACCTCTCGGAGGCCGACCTCGTCGGTGTTGTCGGCCGGGACCATGAGGGTCAGGTCCCCGTAGGCAAGGCGGAGCACCAGATACTCGCGGTTCTCGCCGAAGACGTCCTTCTTCTCGCGCTTTTCGATCACGGCGGCGCCGTGATGGGGGTAGACGACCTTGTCACCGACGTCGAACGACATACCACTCCCAAGAACGAGACGGCGAGGGGGATACCTCTAGGGTACGGGGACAAGGCGACTATGGACAACTCCGCGGGCGAGGTATCTGCCCGGCAGCGGTCCCGGCCCTCTCGGTGCAGGTCCAAGCTACGCTGCGGCTACAGATGCAGCACGGCGAGTTGCTGACCAGATCGGAGCTGTTCAGGGGACTCGGTTCCCCCGCCATCGACCAGGTGGTGGAGGCGGCGCGGGCGGTCACCCTCCAGCGCAACGACATGGTGTTCGCCCAGGACGACCCCGCCGAGGAGCTCTTCATCGTCCGGTCCGGGCGGATCGCCATCGCCCAGCGGTCGCCCGACGGGCGTCAGACCATGGTCGCCCTGATGGAGCGGGAGGATCTGTTCGGGGACATGCCCCTCTTCGACGGCCGGCCCCGCTCGGCCGAGGCCAGGGCTCTGGAGCCCTCCCAGCTGGTCGGCGTGCCGTACGGGCCCATCAGGGACGTCCTGGCCCGGCAGCCGGAGCTGCTGTGGTCAGTGGTCTCCATGCTGGCCGGCCGCCTGCGGGCCACCAACGCCGCCCTCGCCGACAGTGTGTTCCTCGACGTTCCCGGCCGGACGGCCAAGCGGCTCCTCGAGTTGGCGGGCCCGGCCGACGAGTTCGTGCTGCCCGTCACCCAGGAGGAGCTGGCCGGCCTGGTCGGGGCGTCGCGGGAACGGGTCAACAAGGCGCTGGCCGCCTTCCTGCGGCTCGGCTGGCTGCAGCAGGCCGATCGTCACTACCGGATCCTCGACCGCGAGCAGATGACCCGCCGGGCGACCTGATCGCCCGGGCTCAGCTATAGCGGTCGAGGATGCTGGTCTCGGCCAGCCGGGAGAGCCCGTCCTTCACGGCCCGGGCCCGCGCCCCACCGACCCCGCCGACCTCGTCGAGGTCCTCCACCGTGGCCCGCATGGTCTTCTGCAGGGTCGAGAAGTGGGCCACGATGCGGTCGATCACGGTGTCGGGCAGGCGGGGGATCTTCGAGAGCAGCCGGTAGCCGCGGGGCTCGAGGCTGGCGTCGAGCTCGACCTCCGCAGCGACACGAAGGATGTGGGCGACGTTCTTCACGTCCAGGAGGTCCTCGCTGGACAGGCTGGCCAGCTCCTCCATGGCTTCGTCGAGGTCCCGGCCTCGATGCTCGTTGAGGTAGTCCTTCACCACCAGCCGGCGGTCGTCGTCGACGCCCCCCATCAGCTCGTCGAGAGCCAGGAGCAGCAGACGCCCGTCCTCGCCCAGCTCCACCAGGTACCCGTGCACCTCCTCGGCGATGCGGCGAACCATCTCTGCCCGCTGCAGCACGGTGGCGACGTCGCGCACGGTAACGAGGTCCTCCACCTCGAGGGTGGACAGGGAGCTGCTCACCGTGTCGAGCCGGTTCTTGTAGCGCTCCAGGGTCTGGAGCGCCTGGTTGGCCCGGTTGATGAGCTGGGGGATGGGCTGAAGCGGGTGCTTGAGGTCGTGGCGGTAGACGGCGATGATCGACATGTCCTCCGACACCGAGATGACCGGCACGTCGATCGATCGCGCCACCCGCTCGGCCGTGCGGTGACGGGTCCCCGTCTCTGTGGTGGGCACGTTCGGGTTGGGGACGAGGTGCACGTTGGCCCGGGCGATCCGGCTGGCGTCGGGCGACAGGATGATCGCCCCGTCCATCTTCGCCAGCTCGGATAGCCGTTGCGGGGTGAACCCGGCGTCCACCAGGAAGCCGCCCGAGCAGATGGAGAGCACCGCGGGCCCGTCCCCCACGACGATGAGGGCCCCCATGTTGGCCTGCAGGATGCGATCGAGGCCCTCACGCAGTGGACGTCCAGGGGCCACGACCGCCAACGCTTCGATCATGGCCACGCTACGCCCGGCCAGCACAGGCGAATCGTAGCCTCGAGGTGCCGAACTGATCGATAGTTACGGCACGAGGTCCAAGGTCCGGCCTCCGGAGCCGGCTGTGCTCTCGGGCCGGCCCCCCGGGCCGGCGGTGCCCATCGGTCGCTCGGCCAATAGGAGCTCGACGGCCTCGGCCAGGGTGGCCACCCTGACGATCTCCATCCCGGCCGGTCCTTGGGGCCCCGAGGCCGGCACCACGGCGCGGCGGAAGCCCAGGCGTACGGCCTCGGCCAGGCGACGCTGCAGCTGCGCAACCTGACGGACCTCACCGCCGAGGCCGACCTCGCCGCAGACCACGAGATCCGGCGGCAGTGCCCGGCCGCTCACCGCCGAGGCCAGGGCCAGCCCGAGCGCGAGATCGGCGGCCGGCTCGGTCACTCGCACCCCACCAGTGACCGAGGCGTACACGTCGGCTCCGGTGAGCGCCAGCCCCACGCGCTGCTCGAGGACGGCGAGCTGCAGCGCCATTCGCCCGCTGTCCAGGCCCTGCGCGGAACGCCGGGGCATCGGCAGCTTGGTCGGCGCCACCAGCGCCTGGAGCTCGACCAGCAACGGACGATGACCCTCCATGGTCGGAAGCACCACACCGCCCGGGACTCCCGTCTGTCGATCTCCGAGCAGCAGCTGGCTGGGATCGGCGATGCCGGCCAGGCCGGCGTCGGCCATCTCGAACAGTCCGAGCTCGCCCGTGGGACCGAAGCGGTGCTTGGTGGCCCGCAGCAGCCTGAGGGCGTGGTGGCGCTCCCCCTCGAAGGACAGCACGGTGTCGACGACGTGCTCGAGCACCCGAGGTCCGGCCAGGGCGCCTTCCTTGGTCACGTGCCCCACGAGCAGGGCGGCCACAGCCGACGACTTGGCCACCTGCAGCAGCTGCGACGCGCACTCGCGCACCTGGGTGACGGTGCCCGCCGTCGACCCCAGATCGGGATCGAGCACGGTCTGGATGGAGTCGACGACGACCACGTCGGGGTGCAGGTCGGCCACCGCCTGCAGCACGTTGGGGAGCGAAGTATCGGAGAGCAGCCACAGCCCGGGCAGCAGGGCGCCGAGCCGCTCGGCCCGCAGACGGACCTGCTGGGCGGACTCCTCTGCCGACACCAGCAGCGCCTTGGTGCCCGCCGCGGCCATCGCGGCCACCGCCTGCAGCAGAAGGGTCGACTTGCCGATGCCGGGCTCGCCGCCCACCAGCGTGACCGAGCCGGGCACGAACCCGCCGGCCATCACCCGGTCCAGCTCGGCCAGTCCCGTCGGTATCGGTGCGGAGGCGGCCGCGTCGACGTCGGCGATCGGGCGCGGGGGCTCCGCCGGTTGACTGCCGGTCGCGGGGCGACGTCCCTTGTCGGCCGGGACAATCTCCTCGACCAACGAGTTCCAGGCGTCACACGACGGACATCGCCCGCTCCATCGAGCGGAGACGCTGTCGCACTGGTGGCACCGGTGCACGGTGCGGTTGCGGCCCATTGGGTGGCACGGTATCGGCCGGGTGCGACAGTCCGAGGGATACCTGTTCGGTTCCACCTTTTGTCGAAACGGCAGGGCGCGAAGAGCCGGTGCTACTCAGGTGGTGCGGACGACCAGGACGTTGGACGAGGCGTGGTGGCTGACTTTGTTGGGGACCGATCCCATCAGGAACCGGCTCACGCCTGTCATCCCCTTGTTGCCCATCACCAGCAGGTCGTACCGGCCCCGCTCGGCCTCGTCCAGGAGCACCGCCGCCGGATCGCCGTTGATCGCCATGGCGTCGATGGCCACGCCGCTCCCCCGGTGGCGGGCGACTTCGGACTCGGCCGTGAGCAGCGCCTTGGCCTCTGCGCCCACGGTCAGCACCGTGAGCCTGGCACCCGTGGCCTCGGCGAGCTCCACGGCCCGGTCCACGGCCTTCGCCGCGGTGCGCGAACCATCTGTTCCGACGAGTATCCGTTCGTACACGAGGCGTCAGCGTAGAAGCCTGCAGGGGGGCAGGCGCTACTCCGACGCGGGACCGGCTCCGGCCAGCTCCACCGGGGGCGGCTCGATTCCCTCGATGGCCCGGAACACGACCTCGCCGTTCTCGACGTCGACGATGATCGTCTCGCCCACCCGGAACTCCTTCCACAGGAGCTTCTCCGACAGCGGGTCCTCCACCATCTGCTGGATCGACCGGCGCAGCGGGCGGGCGCCGAGCTGAGGGTCGTAGCCCTTCTCGGCCAGCAGCTCCTTGGCTGCCCGGGTCATCTCCAGGCCGAGGCCCTGTCCCTCGAGCTGCTCGCGCACCCGCTTGGTCATGAGGTCGACGATCTCGACGACCTCCTCACGGGAGAGCTCGTGGAAGACGATGACCTCGTCGATGCGGTTGAGGAACTCGGGCCGGAAGTGCTGCTTCAGCGCCTCGTTGACCCGCTCCTTCATGCGCTCGTAGGTCACCGACTCGGTGGTCTTGGCGAAGCCCACCGAGGCCCGACGCAGGTCGGCGGTGCCCAGGTTCGAGGTCATGATCAGCACGGTGTTCTTGAAGTCGACCGAACGACCCTGTGAGTCGGTCAGCCGCCCGTCCTCCAGGATCTGGAGCAGGGTGTTGAACACGTCCGGGTGCGCCTTCTCTATCTCGTCGAACAAGACCACCGAGAATGGCTTGCGTCGGACGGCTTCGGTCAGCTGTCCGCCTTCCTCGTAGCCCACGTACCCCGGTGGCGAGCCCACCAGCCGGCTCACGGTGTGCTTCTCCATGTACTCGCTCATGTCGAGCTGGATGAGCGACCCCTCGTCGCCGAAGAGGAACTCGGCCAGGGCCTTGGCCAGCTCGGTCTTCCCGACGCCGGTAGGGCCGAGGAAGATGAACGACCCGCTCGGCCGCTTGGGGTCCTTGAGCCCGGCCCGGGTCCGGCGGATGGCACGGGACAGGGCCTGCAGGGCAGGCTCCTGGCCGATGACCCGCTTGTGGAGCTCCTCCTCCATGCGCAGCAGCTTGGCCGTCTCCTCCTCGGTCAGCTTGTAGACCGGGATACCCGTCCAGTTGGCCAGGACGTCGGCGATGACCTCCTCGTCGACCACGTCGAACAGGTCGATGCCCTCCGCCCGCCACTCGGCCTCCTTGGCCGCCTTGCGCTCGAGGCGCTCCTTCTCCTCCTCGGAGAGCTTCTTGGCCTGGTCGAAGGCCTGGCGCTCGATCGCCGTCTCCTTGTCGTGGCGGATACGGCCAATCTCGTCCTCGAGCTCCTTGTAGTCGGGCGGGGTGGCCATGCGGCGGATGCGCAGGCGGCTGCCCGCCTCGTCGATGAGGTCGATGGCCTTGTCCGGAAGATAGCGGTCCGAGATGTAGCGGTCGGCGAGGTTCGCTGCGGCGACCAGGGCCTGGTCGGTGATGGTCACCGAGTGGTGGCTCTCGTAGCGGTCGCGCAGTCCCTTCAGGATCTCGATGGTGTGGTTGAGCGACGGCTCCTCGACCTTGATGGGCTGGAAACGGCGCTCCAGGGCGGCGTCCTTCTCCAGGTGCTTGCGGTACTCGTCGAGGGTCGTGGCGCCCACCGTCTGGAGCTCGCCTCGGGCCAGCATGGGCTTGAGGATCGAGGCGGCGTCGATGGCGCCCTCGGCGGCACCGGCGCCCACCAGGGTGTGGAGCTCGTCGATGAACAGGATGATGTCGCCTCGGGTGCGGATCTCCTTCAGCACCTTCTTGAGGCGCTCCTCGAAGTCGCCCCGGTAGCGGCTGCCCGCCACGAGGGCCCCGAGATCGAGGGTGTACAGCTGCTTGGCCTTGAGCGTCTCGGGGACGTCGTTGGCCACGATCTTCTGCGACAGGCCCTCGACGATGGCGGTCTTGCCGACGCCCGGCTCGCCGATCAGCACCGGATTGTTCTTGGTCCGGCGCGAGAGAACCTGCATCACCCGCTCGATCTCGCGGTCCCGGCCGATGACCGGGTCGAGCTTGCGCTCTCTGGCCAGGGTTGTCAGGTTGCGCCCGAACTGGTCCAGGACGGGTGATCCCGACGGGGTCTCCTGGCCCGAGGACGGACCGCCCGAGGTCGACTCCTTCCCCTGGTAGCCGGAGAGGAGCTGGATCACCTGCTGGCGCACCCGCGACAGGTCGGCACCCAGGTTCACCAGGACCTGGGCGGCGACGCCCTCACCCTCGCGGACCAGGCCGAGCAGCATGTGCTCGGTGCCGATGTAGTTGTGACCCAGCTGGAGGGCCTCCCGCAGGGACAGCTCGAGGACCTTCTTGGCCCGGGGGGTGAAGGGGGGCGAGCCGGTGGGCGAGCTCCCGGCCGGCCCGATGGTCTCTTCGACCTTCTCCCTCACGGCCTCCAGCGAGATCCCGAGGGACTCCAGGGCCTTGGCTGCGACGCCCTCACCCTCGTGGATGAGGCCCAGCAGGATGTGCTCGGTACCGATGAAGTTGTGGTTGAGGAGGCGCGCTTCCTCTTGAGCGAGGACGAGCACGCGTCTGGCTCGATCTGTGAAGCGTTCGAACAACTACCGGCCTCCTGGGAAGGCTGTCTTCATGATCTCATTCTACCCGTGGCTGTCCAGTTCCTCGCCCTCCTCTTTTTCTGGACCACCACCCTCTGACGGCCCCCGGTTGGGGGAGGCAACCCCCTGTCGGTTGTCGTCAAGGTAGGCATCTCGCCTAAGTTCCTGTGACAGTGAACGTCGCTGAGGTGCTCGGCCTTCCCGGGCTCGAGGACGATCTGGCCCGCCTCGAGGACACCCTCTGCCGAGTCGTGGCCACCGAAGACCCCTTCCTCAGCGAGGTCGCAACCCACCTTATCGCCGCGGGGGGCAAACGGCTCAGACCTTCGTTGACCGTGGCCGCGGCCGCGGCCGGCGACGCCGTCGCCTCCGAGGATGTCCTGCTCGGAGGGGTCGCGGTGGAGCTGGTGCACCAGGCGTCGCTCTACCACGACGACGTCATGGACGAGGCCACGACCAGGAGGGGAGTCCAGAGCGTCAACGACCGGTGGGGGAACCTGGTGGCCGTCGTGGCCGGGGACTTCCTGCTGGCGCGGGCCGCCGGGATCGCCGCCAGCCTGGGGACCGAGGTGGCCGGGCTGCTGGCTGCCACCCTCGCCCGCCTCTGCGAGGGCCAGATCGGCGAGGTCCACACCGCCTTCGACGTGGACCGCAGCGAGCAGGCCTACCTCGCCACCATCCGCGACAAGACGGCGTCCCTGATGGCAGCCGCCTGCCGCATCGGCGGCCTGACGGCCAACCTCGACCGCCGCCAGGTGGACGCCCTGACCACCTTCGGGGAGTGCTTCGGCATGGTGTTCCAAATTCGTGACGACATCCTCGACGTCGTCGCCACCGAGGAGGAGCTGGGCAAGGGTGTCGGCCAGGACCTGGAGCGGGGCATCTACACCCTGCCTGTGCTGCGGACCCTGGGCGACGGCGGCATCGGCCCCGAGCTGCGGTCGTTGCTCGGCCGCCCGCTGGACCGGAGCCAGCGGGACAAGGCCCGGGACATGGTGACCACGTCGGGCGGCATCGCCTCGGCCGTCGGCGCCGGCCGGCGCTACGCCGACATGGCCGCCGCGGCCGCCTCGACGTTCAGCTCGAGCCCCACCGGCTCGGCCCTCGGCCGGCTGGGCCACATCGTGGTCGACGACATCCCCACCGGCTGAACCGTCTGATCAGTCCCGCCCCGCTTCAGGGCGGAGGGTGGGGAAGGCGATCACGTCGCGGATGTTGGCCACGTCACCCAGCAGCATGACCAGACGGTCGATGCCGATCCCGAGCCCGGCGGTCGGGGGCAGGCCGTACTCGAGCGCCCGCAGGTAGTCCTCGTCGACCACCATCGTGGCGTCCGGGTCCCCTGCCGCTCGTCGGGCCGCCTGCTCCTCGAAGCGGGCCCGCTGCTCGTCGGGGTCCACCAGCTCCGAGAAGGCGTTGCCCAGCTCCCGCCCGGCGACAACGGGCTCGAAGCGCTCGACCAGCCCGGGCCGGGTGCGGTGGTCGCGGGCGAGGGGCGACACCTCTTTCGGGTAGTCGCACACGAACACCGGGCCCCACAGCTCGGCCTCGGTGGTCTTCTCGTAGATCTCGAGCACGAGCTTGCCCGGTCCCCACGAGGGAACCACGGGCACGTCGTGAGCGGCGGCGATGGCTCGCAGCTCCGGAACCGTCATGCCGACGTCGACGGCCGCGCCCGCGTGCTCCTCGATCAGCTCGGTCATCGTGGCCCGCCGCCAGGGCGGGGCCAGGTCGATGGGGCGCCCTCCGTAGGTGAGCGAGGTGGTCCCGAGGAGCTGGCGGGCGACGCTCGAGACCAACTCCTCGACGAGCTCCATCATGTCGGTGTAGTCGGCGTAGGCCTGGTAGAGCTCGAGCATCGTGAACTCGGGGTTGTGGCGGCGCGAAAGACCCTCGTTTCGGAAGACGCGCCCGAGCTCGAAGACGCGCTCCATGCCGCCCACGACCAGACGCTTCAGGTACAGCTCAGGCGCGATCCGAAGGTAGAGATCCATGTCGAGGGCGTTGTGGTGGGTGACGAACGGACGGGCGTCCGCTCCTCCCGGCACCGGCTGCAGCACCGGCGTCTCGACCTCCACGAAGCCGCGATCGCCCAGCCACGCCCGGACGTGGCTGACGGCGCGGCTGCGCAGGGCGAAGATGTCGCGTGACGACTCGTTGGCCCAGAGGTCCACGTAGCGCTGGCGATAGCGGACGTCGGGGTCTGCGATGCCACGCCACTTGTCGCCAAAGCCCCGCCGAGCCTCGGCCAGCAGCTCCCACGCCCCGACCTTCACCGACAGCTCGCCCCGGCGCGTCCGGACGACCTCGCCGGTCGCTCCCACCCAGTCTCCGAGGGAGAGGCGAGAGAACGATTCGTAGCGCTGGGTGAAGCCGCTCCCAGCGAAGAGCTGGACGGCGCCGCTCGAGTCCCGCAGCTCGGCGAACGTCAGCTTGCCCTGCGGCCTGGTCAACATGAGACGCCCGGCCACAGAGACCGACGCGCCGGACTCCGCGCCCGCGCCGAGGTCGGCGAACGCGGCCTGCAGGCCGGCCGCCTCGTCGGTGCGCTCGAAACGGTAGGGAACTTCGGGCATAGTCCTCCGGATCCTGGGGCGGCCTCTAACGCGGAGCCATGTTGCGCTCGAAGACGAGCCGCAGCCCGTGGAGCGTGAGCCAGGGCTCGTGGTGCTGCACGCTGGTGCACACACGGCAGATCAGCTCCGCCAATCCTCCGGTGGCCACGACCGTCGAGGGGCCCAGCTCGTCCTCCAGCCGCCGGCACATGCCGTCCACCATCGCTGCGCAGCCGTAGACGGCGCCTGACTGGAGCGCCTCCACGGTGCTCTTGCCGATGAGGTGCCGAGGAGCCTCCACCAGCTCCACCCGGCGCAGGGCGGCCGCCCGCTCGAACAGGGCGTCGAGGCTGATCTCGACGCCAGGTGCGATCGCCCCGCCCAGGTACTCACCACGCGCCGAGATGGCGTCGAAGGTGGTGGCCGTCCCCAGGTCCACCACGATGGCCGGCCCTCCATACAGGTCGAAAGCGGCCACCGCGTTGGTGATCCGGTCAGCGCCGACCTCCTTCGGGTTGTCGATCATGATCGGCATCCCCGTCCGGGTCCCGGGCTCGACCACGACGACGGGCACGGGGTACCAGCGGTTGAACGTCTCCCGCAGGGCGGCGGTGACCCTGGGCACGCCCGAGGACAGGGCGACGCCGGTGACGGTGTCGGCGACGTCGAGGTCCTTGAGGTCGAGCAGCTGGGTCACCAGGAGGGCGTACTCGTCGGCCGTGCGCTCGGACTCGGTCGCGATGCGCCAGTGGTGGAGGAGCTCGCCGTCCACGCTCGGCGGCGCGTCGGCGGCCCCCGGTCCGAACATGCCGACGACCGTCTGGGTGTTGCCGACGTCGATGGCGAGGAGCACGGGTCAGGCCTCCACGCCACCGGGCCGGCCTCCCGGGCCAGCCTCGCCGCCGGGCCGGCCTCCCGGGCCAGCCTCGCCGCCGGGCCGGCCTCCCGGGCCGGCGACCATGGCCAGGTCGAGGGCGATGTCGAGCGCCGGCGCGGAGTGGGTGATCGCTCCCACCGAGATGAGGTCGGCGCCCGCCGCCGCGAAGGCGCCTACGGAGTCGAGCGTGACGCCGCCGGAGACCTCGACGAGCACGCGGGCACCGCCGAGCCCGCCGGGGTCGCGCTCGCGAACCATGGCCACGCAGCCGGCGACCTCGTCGGGCGTCATGTTGTCGAGCAGCACCTGGCCGGCACCCGAGGCCACCGCCTCGGCCACCTGCTCGGGCCGGTCGCACTCGACTTCCAGCAGCCGTCCCGGCCAGCCGCGCCTGGCTCTGGCCACCGCATCGGCGATCGTCAGGGCGCCCAGATGGTTGTCCTTCACGAGGACGCCGTCCGAGAGGCTGCCCCGGTGGTTCACCCCGCCACCCGCGCGCACCGCAGCCTTCTCGAGCGCCCGCAAGCCGGGCGTCGTCTTCCGGGTGTCGAGGATCCTGGTCGCCGGGTTGGCCGCCTGAGCCCGATCCACGAAGCGCCGCGTGGTGGTGGCCACTCCCGAGAGATGGCACAGGAAGTTGAGAGCCGTGCGTTCGGCGCTCAGCACCGAGCCGGCCGGCCCGCAGACAGTGGCGATGGTGCGACCAGGGGTCAACGGAGCGCTGTCGTCCAGCTGCCAGGCCACCGCGGTCGACGGGTCCACCTGGACGAACGCTTCGGTGGCGCAGGCGCGTCCGGCGAGCACGCCCTCGGCCCGGGCGACCAGACGGGCGTCGGTCCGCCTGTCGACGGGCAGGAGCGAAGCCGTGAGGTCGCCGAGGGGCAACAGGTCCTCGGCCAGGGCGCGACCGACCGCCTCTCGGACCGCCAGCAGCGGCGGGTGGAGACCGGGCAGCTGGGTCACGTGGTCACCGGCTCGGCACCAGTCGGCAGCGCAGCGCGGGATCCTGCTCAGGAAAGTCGGAGCGGGAGTGCGCGCCCCGGCTCTCTCGTCGGGCAGCGGCGGCCGCGAGCACGGCCCTGGCCACCTCGACGAGGTTGGCCAGCTCCCAGGTCGCCGGCCCGCGACCCGGGCCGGCGACATCCTCCACCACAGCGCGGGCGGCAGCCAGGGACTCCTCGCTCCTGACCACGCCGGCGCCGATCGTCATCGCCTGCTGGAGCCGGTGCCGGCGCTTGTCGACCTCGCCGTCGTCGGCCGCCGCCGCTTCCTGTCCTGAATGGCCGGACGCACAACGGTCGAGGAGCCGCACGGGGATCGTGTCACCGTTGCCGGAGCCGCTGGTGACGTAGCTGGCGGGGGCGCCGTCGAGCGCCTCCAGCATCGGGCCCATTGCGCCCGTGGGCTCGGGCCCTTCGCGGCCATCAGCGATGGCCTCGACCACCCGCGCCGCGAACACCATGCCCTCCAGCAACGAGTTCGACGCCAGCCGGTTGGCGCCGTGGACGCCGGTGCAGGCCACCTCCCCGCACGCCCAGAGGCCCGGGAGGGTGGACGCCCCGTCGAGATCGGTCAGCAGCCCGCCCGACAGGTAGTGGGCGGCAGGAGCGATCGGAAGCCAGTCCGAGCTCGGGTCGAGGCCGATCGAGCGGACCGAGGAGGCGATCGTCGGAAACCGCTGATCGAACCGCTCCAGCCCCGTGGCGTCCAGCCACAGGTGGTCGACGTCCTGCTCGAGCATGCGGGCAGCCATGGCCCGACTGACGACGTCGCGCGGCGACAGCTCCTCGACGAAGCGCCGACCGTCGACATCCCGCAGCCGGGCTCCGTGGCCCCGCAGCGCCTCTGAGAGCAGCGGACGGGGCATGGCCGGATGGTGCAGCGCGGTCGGGTGGAACTGCATGAACTCGACGTCGGCCACCGCGACCCCGCGACGCAGGGCCATGGCGACGCCGTCCCCGCTGGCCTCGGACGGATTCGTGGTCACGGCATAGAGCTGGCCTGCGCCCCCCGTCGCCAGCACCACGTGGGACGCCCGAACCTCGTGAGGCTGCCCGCTCGGATCGAGGGCCACCACGCCCTGGCAGCGCCCGGCCTCGACAACGAGATCAACGGCGAACCACCCTTCGAGGAGGGCCGCGGCCGTCTCCCGCACGGCCTCGACCAGCGCCCGCTCGATCTCGGCCCCGGTGGCTGCGCCACCGGCGTGCACGACACGAGCGGTCGAGTGACCGCCCTCGCGGGACAGAGCGAGCCCGCCTCCGGGGTGGCGGTCGAACACCGCTCCCATGGCGATGAGCTCCTCGACTCTCGTCGGCCCCTCCCCGACGAGCACCTTCACGGCGTCGACGTCACAGAGACCGGCCCCTGCGGCCAAGGTGTCGGCCAGGTGCAAGTCCGTCGAGTCCTCGTCGACCCCCAGCACGGCGGCCACACCGCCCTGGGCCCACCGAGTCGTCGACTGGGCCAGCTCCGCCTTGGTCGCCACACCGACGCGGAGCCCCGAGCCCCCGGCGGCCCGCACGGCGGCCGACAAACCCGCCACCCCGCTCCCGACGATGAGGACGTCCAGCGCCGCCGGACGCTCCGCCGGAAGGCCGGGGGTCGTCACTACGGATGGGTGGGCTGGAGCCCGATGTCGACCTCGTCGGCCCAGCCTCCCGGGCCGGCCACGGTCCGGTTGGCCGCGTCTACGTGCACGACGCGCGGCTCGAACCCGTCGAGCTCGGCGTCCTCGTAGTCGGCGTAGGTGAGGACGATCACCTTGTCGCCCGGATGGACGAGGCGGGCGGCGGCGCCGTTGAGACAGACCTCGCCCTCCTGACCGGCGATGGCGTACGTCTCGAACCGGGCGCCGTTGTCGATGTCGAGCACGGCCACCTGCTCGTGCTCTCGGATGTCGGCCAGCTCCATCAGGCGGGTGTCGAGGCTGATCGAGCCAACGTAGTCGAGCTCGGCTCCCGTCACGGTGGCCCGATGGATCTTGGACTTCATCATGCGGCGTCGCATCTCTTGCCTTTCGGGAGGATCGGGCGCGGGAGGGCGCTCATGGCGTCCGCGCTCCGAGGTTGTCGATCAGTCGGGTGGAGCCGAAGTGAGCAGCGACCAACAGGCGGACGTCGCCAGCGAGTGTCGCGGGCACGGTCAGGTCGGTGGCGCCGACCACGGCGGCATAGTCGAGCTTGGCAAGTGGCTCGGCTGTCACGACCGCCGCCATCGCCGCCGAGACCCGTTCCGAGATGCGCTCGCCCCCGTCGACGGCGCTGCGACCGGCCTGCAGGGCCCGGTGCAGCACGGAGGCGGCCGCCCGCTGCTCCATGGTCAGCCGGGCGTTGCGGCTCGAGAGGGCCACGCCGTCGCGATCCCGTACCGTCTCGCAGCCGATCACCTCGACCGGGAACGAAAGGTCGGCCGCCATTCGGCGCACCACGAGCAGCTGCTGGTAGTCCTTCTCGCCGAAGTAGGCGCGGGAGCGCCCGACGGCAGCGAACAGCTTGGCCACCACGGTCGCCACCCCTTCGAAGTGCCCCGGGCGGACGCTTCCCTCCAGACCCTCGGTCAATCCCGACACCCGCACCGACGTCAGCACCGGACCCGGGTACATCTCCTGCTCCGCGGGCAGGAACACGCAGTCCACGCCGCCGCGGCGAGCGAGCTCGACATCCCTCGCGTGGTCCCGCGGGTAGCTGACCAGGTCCTCGCGGGCATCGAACTGGAGCGGGTTCACGAAGATGGTCATCACCACGGTGTCGCATTCCGATCGGGCCCGTTCCACCAGCGCCAGATGGCCGGCGTGGAGGGCGCCCATGGTCGGGACCAGGCCGACCTGGCGGCCCGTGGCCCGCTCCTTCTCGAGCGTCCGGGTCAGCTCCTCGAGCGTCTCGATCACCTGCACGCGGCGGGCTCCACAATTGGGACCTTCGCGGCCTCGGGCGGGGCCGCAGTGCGCGCCTCCACCAGGCGCTGGGACAGCTCGACGAGCGCGTCGTAGGCGGGCCGCTCGGCGGGCTCCAGCACGGCGCGGTGTCGCTCGATCGTGGCCCCGTCCCCCCGGACCACCGGACCGGTGAGAGCTCGCGCCGGGCCGACGGCGGCGACATCGTCGACGGCGCCGCGGGCGAGCTCCATGAAGGCTGCCAACGGGACCCCAGCGCCGGCCGCCACCCGCTCGACCTGGCCGAGCAGGGCGACCACGTGGTTGGCGGCCAGGCACGCGGCGGCGTGATAGGCGGCCCGGTCCTTGTCGGGCACGGCCAGGGCTCGGCCTCCGAGCGCCGCCACCACTTCGAGGGCCAGCGGGTCCCCGGCCACGGCGAAGTAACACCCGGCGGCGAGGCGAGCCGCGCCCGAGCGCGGCTCGGGGAGGGTGACGAGGGGATGCACCGACGCCCGCCGGGGGTGGGGATCCAGCACGTCCAGCCCGAGCGATCCGGCCAGGTGGAGCACCACGGTGTCGGGCGAGGGGTCGACGGCAGCGCTGACCGCGGCGACGGCACTGTCGGGAGTGGCGATCACGAGGGCACCGACGCCGTGCGCCGCGGAGCGCAGGTCGTCGTGGGGCCCCAGCATGCCGACGAGCTCCCAGCCGGCATCCGACAAGGCCGTGGCGAGTGACCGGCCGGCGCGACCCGGGCCGATCAGGCGAAAACTGGTCAAACGACCTCTCTCGACGTTCCGGCCCCTCCGCGAGGGTGCCGTTCGTGCAGTGGCTACAGCGTACCCAATCTGGTGACCTCGCCGGAAACGCGCGTCTCCCAGCCCTCGGGCACCAGCTCGGGAGCCAGGTCGGCCAGCGGCGCGAGCACGAAGCGGCGCTCCCACATCCGGGGATGGGGCACCACGAGGTCGGGTTCCTCGAGCTTTTGGTCACCGGCCAGGAGCACGTCGACGTCGAGAGGCCGCGGACCGAAGCGCTCGCCCCGGACTCTGCCCTCCGCCTCCTCGAGACGGCCACCGAGCTCGAGGAGCTCCCGCGGCGTGCGCTCGGTGGCCAGCTCGACGACGAGGTTGAGGTAGGGCCGCTGCTCGGGGGGCCCTCCAACCGGCTCCGTCTCGTACAGCGGTGAGACGGCCTCGACATCGGGCAGGGAGGCGACCGCGCGTCGCAGGGCGGCGCGACGGTCCCCGACGTTGGACCCGAGGCCCAGGAAGGCGCGCACGCCCTACGGGCGGGACCTGGTGATGCGGACGCCGACCGAGCCGAGGTCCGCAGCCAGTGGCGGACGCAGTTTGCGCACTCCGACGATGACCGAGGTCACCCGGGTGTCGGCGAGCACCGCGGCGGCGATGCCCTCGGCCAGGGCCTCCAGCAGGCGATAGCTCGGGCCGGCGACGATCGCCGCCGCCCGCTCGACCACCTGGCCGTAGTCGACGGTGTCCTCGAGATCGTCACTTCCGCCGGCGCTCCTCAGATCGGCCTTCACGTCGAGGTCGATCTCGAACGGCTGGCCTCGGCCCTGCTCCTCGGGCAGCAGCCCGTGGGTACCGACGACCCGGAGGGCCCGGATCTCGATCCGGTCCGGGCGATCACCGGGTGTCATCGGCCTCACCGGCTGTCGCTTGGGGCCGGCCTGCCGGGCCGGTCTCGAGCTCCGGTGAGAGGGCCACCAGCTGTCGGCCGAGCGGGCCCATCTGCTTGCGCACGATGCGCTCGACGGCGGCGATCGACTGTGGCCCAGAGGGCACCTTTCCCGACCAGCGGAGGTATCCGGCGATCACACCCATGACCCGGTCACCGAGCTCCTCCTGGTGCAACAGGAGCCGCTCGCCGTGGCCCAGCCAACCCTGCAGCTGCACGAAGAGGTCGGGAAGAACCTGGCGAGGCTCGGCGCTGGAGCCAAAGGGAAAGTGCGCCCACGGCAGGTCCATCTCGTCGTAGGCGTGGAGGTTGTGAGGGGACCCGAGCAGCGACACCACGAGGGTGAACCCCTGCTCTCGGAGCCAGATGATCTCCTCCTGACGGCGCACCCGCCGGTGGTTGCGGGCGTAGCCGCCGGGGCGCTCGCTCACCGCCAGGTGATCCCTGATCACCCAGGCGAAGTTGCGTGGGGCGATCCCGGCCGCCCAGCGGCCCTTCACCTCCGCCCCACGAGCGCGTCGCCGCCGCCTTGGACCCCGCCGGCCTCCCGGTCGTCGCCCACGACCTTGGCCGCCTGGAGCGTCGGGGCCACGTCGTGGACCCGAACCATGTCGGCACCGTTCGCCATAGCCCACACCGCCGTGGCGATCGATCCCGGCAGGCGCTCGCCGGCGGGAAGGGGGACCGGCCCACCCTCCACGAGCCGGCCGAGGAAGCTCTTGCGGCTGGTGCCGATCAGGACGGGGTGGCCGGCGGCCACCAGCCGGCCGAGGTGGCGGAGGAGGCTCAGGTTGTGGGCGGGCGTCTTGCCGAAGCCGATGCCCGGGTCCACCCAGACCTCGCTGACCCCGGCCGCCAGCGCCCGCTCGGCCCGTTCCTCCAGGAAGGCCACGACCTCACTGACGACGTCGTCGTAGCGGGGGTCGTGATGCATCGTCCGCGGCGTGCCCCGCATGTGCATCGCCACCCAGCCCACGCCCTCCGCCGCGGCCACCTCGTGCAGCGAGGCGGAGATGTCGTTGACCAGGGTCGCTCCGGCGCGCACCGCCGCCTCGGCGACCGGCGCCTTGGTCGTGTCGATCGACACCCGCACGTGGGGGGAGAGCGCCTCGATGACCGGGATCACCCGCCGGAGCTCTTCGGGCTCGGCGACGGGCTCGGCCCCCGGCCGGCTCGACTCACCACCGACGTCAACCATGTCGACGCCGTCGGCCACCATCTCGAGGCCGTGAGCCACCGCGGCCTCGTGGGAGAAGAACTGGCCTCCGTCGGAGAAGGAGTCCGGCGTCACGTTGAGCACACCCATCACCAACGGCCGCATGGGAGTCAGCGTAGGTTCTCAGCCTGCTGAGCGGGGGACGCTGGGGCCCGCCGAAGTGCACCAGCGCCGCCGGCCGGGCCGCGACGGGCCCGTGCGGTCGGAGCCGGCCTCCCGGGCCGGCCTAGGCTCCCCGAGCCGACCTCCCGGGCCGGCCAAGCCTCCCGGAGCCGGCCTCTCGCGCCGGCCTAACGGCCGCGGATGAACTGCATGGCCTCGGCCCGGGTGGCGACGTCGGAGCGAAAGAGGCCCCGCACCGCCGAGGTCACCGTCAGGGCCCCCGGCTTCTTCACCCCGCGCATGGACATGCACAGGTGCTCCGCCTCCATCACCACCAGGACGCCCCTCGGCGCCAGCCCCCGCTCGAGCGTGTCGGCCACCTGACTCGTCAGCCGCTCCTGGACCTGGAGCCGCCGGGCGTAGGCCTCGACCAGGCGGGCGATCTTGGAGAGCCCGGTGATGCGACCGTCGTCGTTCGGGATGTAGGCGACCGCGGCCCTGCCGATGAACGGCACCATGTGGTGCTCGCACATCGATGCGAAGGCGATGTCCTTCACCATCACCATCTCGTCGTGCTCGGCCGCGAACGTCACCGTGAGGTGTCGCTCGGGGTCGTCGTGGATGCCGGAGAACAGCTCCTCGTACATGGCCGCGACCCGGGCGGGCGTCGCCTGCAGACCGTCCCGGTCCGGATCCTCGCCGATTGCCTCCAGGAGCTCCCCCACCGCCTTCTCGATGCGACCGCGGTCCACGCTCACTGCGGCCTCGGCAGGTCGTTGCCGACATAGACGCAGACCCTGGGGAGGTTGCGGTATCTCTCGCCGATGTCCAGCCCGTAACCCACCACGAAGTCGGGGGGGATGCGAAACCCGACATAGCGCAGGTCGAGCTCGGTCCGCTGCAGCCCCTCCTTCACCAACAGGGCGCACACCTCGAGGCTGGCCGGTCCACGGGCCAGAAGGTTGCGCCGGAGGTACGACAGCGTGAGCCCGCTGTCGACGATGTCCTCGACGACAAGGACGTGGCGACCGGAGAGATCGAGGTCGAGGTCCTTGACGATGCGGACGACACCGCTGGTCTTGGTGGCGGTTCCGTACGACGCCACCGCCATGAAGTCGAACTCGACCGGCAGCCGGATTGCGCGGGCGAGGTCGCTCATGAACACGAAGGCACCTTTCAGGACACCCACGAGCAACGGAGGACGATCTGTGTAGTCGACGGTGATCTGGCGACCGAGCTCCTCCACCCGGGCCGTGAGCGCGTCCTCCGCCACCACCACCCGTCCCAGGTTGGCTTCGTCCTGGAAGGTGGCAGGAAGGCGGCCGTCGGTGTCCGGGCCGTTCACCTGCTCGACCCTAGCGGTGAGGTGGTCAAGGTGCATCGGCGACAGGGACCGCGGCGCCTTGGGGCGCGCCTTCCAGCGCGAGGCGCCCTCGGGAACGGCGCACTCGCAGGCCGGCGCCCACCTCGCACGCCCGACCACCGCCGCGGGCGACGTCGAGGACGCGTTCCACGGCGTCAGCCGTGGGTGCGTAGGGACCGTCGCCCCGCAGCCAGGTACGCACGGCCCGACGGGCGAGCGCTGCAGGGGCACGAGCCAAGGCCCCTCCGTCGGTGGGGTCGAGGCCCGCGGCGAGGGAGTCGAGGTACTCGGCCTCGTCGGCCAGGAGCGCGGCCTGGCGGGTGAGCACGGGAATGACGTCGCGCTGCGCGACCTCGTCCAAGAGGGGCATCACCTCGTGGCGCACCCGGTTGCGGCGATGGGTGGGATCCGCGTTCGTCGGGTCCACCACCGGCGTGAGGCCGAGGTGCCGGCACACGGCCACGGTCTCGGCCCGGCGGAGGCGGAGAATCGGGTGTCGGCGCCCGAGGCGCATACCACCGAGGCCCCCGGCGGCGGCACCCCGCACGAGGTTCAGGACCATCGTCTCGGCCTGGTCGTCGGCCGTGTGCCCGGTCGCCACGTCGGCGGGCAGGACAGCGAGACGCGCCGCCCGGGCCCTGGCCTCGAGGTTGGGTCCAGGACTGAGCGCCAGCCGCTCGGCCCGGAACCTCGCCCCGAACCGGCGGGCGGCGTCCTCGACCACGCCGGCCTCGCCGGCCGACCCCGCACGCAGACCGTGGTCGACGTGGACCGCTGTCACCGCGCACCCGGCCTCGGTCGCCAGGGCCAGCAACCCCAGCGAGTCCGCTCCTCCCGAGACGGCGCAGCTGAGCGCCGACCCCGCCGGCGGGAAGGCACAGCGGCTGAGAAGGTCGGCGAGTATCGCGCTCACCCCGCCCTGACGCGGCGCATCCAGCTCGGCGGGTCGCGGATCTCGTCCAGAGTGGGGAGCGCGTCCGGCCCTCGCCAGGCCAGCCCCAGCAGCTCCGGCCCGCCCGCCGCCTCGACGGCCGCCACGAACCGCTCACCGTCCTCGTACTGGCGCATCTTGGCCTCGAGACCGATCAGCTGCTGGACCAGCCGGGCCGGTCCCCGCACCTGGCGCCGGCGCTCCCGCAGCACCCGGCTGAACCGCTCGGCGCTCGGGATCCGAGCCGCCCCGGCCCGGTCCATCGTCACGTCCCCATGGCCCTCGAGCAGGCTCATCAGGCCTTGGACCTGGCCCAGCACGGCGTGCTGCTCGGTCCCCATGACGAGACCCAGCAGTCCGCCGTCCGACAGGGGGTTGCGTCCCATCCGCACCTCGTCCGCCGCCCTCCTGAGGCCCTCGAGGAACCGGCGAGGGTCGGGATCCATGGCGCCGAGGGTCTGGTCCACGAGGGAGAGGAAGTGGGCCCGCATCCACGGGATGCCGGTGAACTGGGCCCGATGGGTCACCTCGTGCAGGGCGAGCCACAGGCGGAACTGACGGGGCGGGAACGAGAACCGCTTCTCGAGGCTGAGCACGTTGGGCCCGACGTAGTAGACGATGTCCTGCTCCTCGACGCGCTCGTCCTCGGCGAGGAGCAGGTCGTACTGGCCGAGCACCCTGGTGGACATCCACCCGAGCACCGTGCCCACCTGCACGCCGGCGGCGGCCCTGCTCACCGGGGCGATCGGGCTCGCCAGCAGGCGGGGGCCGAGCCGCTCGGTGACGGGCCGGAGCAGCCGCTGGAACGAGGCCACGTTGGCCCTGACCCATCCCGGACGGTCGGTCACCCGCGCCCGAGCCGGGCCCGCCAGCGAGCGCAGCCCCGTGGCCCGTGCGACCAGCTCCTCGGCCTCGACCGTCAGCTCCTCGAAATCCGGCTGGAGGGACGAGTAGTGGTAGGACTCGGCGAAAGGCTCTCGGCCGGCGACCCGAACGGCCACCCGCTCGGCCAGATCCCAGGACACGGCTTCAGTCACGGCATCTCCAGGCGCGGTACGGATCACGCCATCATGCACCCGCACCGGCCTCAACCTTGCATCATCAGGTCCGCCTGCCCGGCCGGCCCCTCGGGCTCGGCTGGTCCCCGCCGTCGACCGCTCGGGGATGGCAAGACGCCTCCGCCGACCCGGCGCGGTCGTCGATCAGGCGATCTTCTTGCCCCGGGTCCGGGGCACGGCCATGGGCTCGTGCTGATAGCAGAACTTGCCGTTGTTGTAGATCGATAGCTTCGTGGAGCACCCCTGCTCCCGGCATACCCTCCCTGCACCGAAGGAGCGCGACGGCCGATCGCTACCCGACAACGACGTCCCCCGTACCACACGTTCAGCCACGTCGGTGACAACGAACAGCCGAGCGGCGGTATTCCTCGCCCGCCCTAGGGGCGCTGGTCGACGTCCTGCTCGTGGCGCAGTGCCCACGCGACCCGCCCCCGCAGCGTCTCTGGTACGTGGTCGCGGCACTTGGCCGCCAGCATGTGGCGCAGGTCGGCCTCGAAGTCGAACGCTTCGAGGCAGGGATGACAGCTGTCCAGGTGTTGAGATATCTCCAAACGCTTCTCGCTGGTCAGCTCGCCATCGAGAAAATGGTAGAGGCGATGGACCGCCTCCCAACACTCATCGTGGTCCGCTTCAACCATCACCAACTCCCACGAATCGCTCCCTACGAATCATCATTCCCGATCACCTACGAGACCGCGTTCCATACCAAACTCAAGCAACGCTTTCTGGAGCGCCCTTCTTCCGCGGTGGAGTCGACTCA
Organism: Acidimicrobiales bacterium; assembly: GCA_036270875.1. Classification (NCBI taxonomy): domain Bacteria; kingdom Bacillati; phylum Actinomycetota; class Acidimicrobiia; order Acidimicrobiales; species Acidimicrobiales bacterium. The sequence goes on along the minus strand of DATBBR010000034.1, from coordinate 27,708 downwards.
TGACCGTACCGATGGGAATATCCAGGATGTCGGCGATCTCCCGGTACGAGAATCCCTCGACGTCGGCGAGCAGAACGGTGATCCGGAAGCTCTCCGGCAGCGACTCCAGCGCCTCCTTGACGTCGGTGTCGGTGAAATGGTCGAGGACCTCCTCCTCGGCGCTCCGGCCCGCCGTCGCCGCCTCCAGACCCCCCAGCCGGCGGTAGAGATAAAGATCTTCGACATCCTCGATCTCGGTCTGCTCGGGCCGCCGCCGCCGAGACCGATAGGCGTTGATGAACGTGTTGGTGAGGATCTTGTAGAGCCAGGCCTTGAGGTTAGTGCCCTGCTCGAAGCTCCCAAATGCCCGATAGGCCTTCAGGTACGTCTCCTGGACGAGGTCCTCGGCGTCGGCGGCGTTTCGGGTCATGCGCAGGGCGGCCGTATAGAGGGCAGGCATGAAGTCCATCGCCTGGTCGGCGAACGTCGCCTTGTCAGCCATGCCCTGCACAGTACCCCCCGTGAGCCGGCGATCCCCTCGAAACTCCCGCAGACCGCGAGAGCCGTGCCAGGGGCCTCTGTCCGGCGGCGGCCCGTAGCCGGCTACTGCCCGAACATCATCAGCCACTGCTCGGGCGTCTCCGGGCGGAAGACGTAGTTGAGCCGGCGGGTGTCGCCCATGGTGGCGGAGGGGTCGGCCGAATAGAGGTGGCCGGGGAAGAGGATCGTGTCGTCGGGAACTCTGGCCAGACGACGGGTGAGGCTGTCGTACATCGCCTCCGGGTCGCCGCCCGGCAGGTCCGTCCGGCCACAGCCCTCGAGGAAGAGCGTGTCCCCCGCGACCAGCCGGTTCTCCACCATGAAGCACTGGCTGCCGGGGGTGTGGCCAGGCGTGTGGAGGAGCGTCACACCCAGGTCGCCGACGTCGACGACGTCGCCGCTCTGGTGGTGCTCCAGGAGGTCGGCCACGCCCGTGGCCCGAGTCACCCAGGGCGCCTCGTCGGCCTGCACGTGCACCGGGACCTCCTTGTGCTCCAGCAGCTCGCGCAGGCCCTCGATGCCGTGGCCCATGAGGTCGCCACCCACGTGGTCGGGATGCCAGTGGGTCACGAGCGCGCCCGTCAGCCGCATGTCATCGGCGGCGAGCAGGTCGACCAGGTCACTCACGCCATAGGCGGGATCGACGACGACGGCGTCTCCGGTCTCCCGGTCGCCGATCAGGTACACGAAGTTCACCATCTGCCGGGCGACGAAGTCGGTGCGGGCGAAGTCTCGACCAGCGAGAAGCTGACGAAAGTACAGGCGGTCGCTCATGAGTCCCCGTGGTCCGTTCGGCTCGGGTCGGCCCAACATGCCGGCCCGAGGAGAGCAGGCACGATCGTAGGCGAGCGGGGCGCTCGCCCCGTCGCTCGAGCCCGGCCGGCGTCGAGCGCCGGCCAACAGCGGGTGAACTCTCCGGGACCGGGCAGGACGGGGCGCTCCTAGGGCGAACCTCGCGCTGTGGACGATCAGCTGTCCCGTCGGGCCCTGCTCCGGGGCATGGCGGCCGGCACGGGCCTCGCCCTCGCCGGGACGGTGCTCGGACGAACGGTGGGCCCAGCCTGGGGAGAGTCGCTGCGCCGTCCGGGCTCGCTGCCCTATCCGGCGCTGCCGCCCGGAACCGACACCCTCCCCAAGATCGAGCACATCGTCGTGCTCATGATGGAGAACCACTCCTACGACTGCTACCTCGGGATGCTGGGTCGAGGACCGGGCCAGCGGGCGAGGGGCGACGGCTTCCGGCTCGGGGCCGATGGCCAGCCCACGGCGACCTGCCCCGACAAGCAGGGCCGGCCTGTGCGCGCTTATCACTCCCCCACGACCTGCCAGGACCAGGGAGGCGTGAGCCAGAGCTGGGACGCCAGCCACATCTCGCTCGACGGTGGGCGCAACGACGGCTTCGTGCGAGCCTCCAGCAACCAGGCCATGGCCTACTGGACCGGAGCGGACCTGCCGTTCTATTACGGGCTGGCGAGCACGTTCCCGCTCTGCGACCGGTACTTCTGCTCCACGCTGTGCCAGACGTACCCCAACCGCCGATATCTCCTCGCTGGCACGTCGCTGGGAATGGTCGGCGACCCCTTCCCTTCGGTGACCGATCCGCGTCCTCCCAACGGGACCATCTTCGACCGGTTGAACGCCCACGGCATCAGCTGGAAGGACTACTTCGCCGACCTGCCGACCGCCGGGCTGTTTCCGTACCTGGTCGAGGACAATCCCGGCAAGGTCGTGCCCGTCGCCGAGTTCTTCGCCGACGCCGCCGCCGGCACGCTCCCCGCCTTCAGCATCGTGGATCCCGAGAGCTTCGAGGGATCGGAGGAGAACCCCCAGGACGTCACCGTCGGCGAGAGCTACGCGTCGTCGGTGATCAACGCGGTCCTCCACGGCCCGGGCTGGGAGAAGACTGTCCTTGTCTTCACCTACGACGAGCACGGCGGTTACTACGACCACGTCCCGCCGCCTCGGGCCGTGCCTCCCGATGGTGTGCCGCCCCAAATCACCGTGCCGCCGGACCAGCCGGGAGGCTTCGACCGCTACGGGTTCAGGGTGCCGGCCGTGATCGTGTCGCCGTGGGCCAGGCGGGACTACGTGTCGTCGGTCGTGCACGACCACACGTCGATCCTCAAGCTGGTCGAGACCAAGTGGAACCTTCCCGCCCTCACCTACCGGGACGCCAACGCCAGCAACCTGCTCGACTGCCTGGAGCTCTCGGCCCGCCGCCCGCCGTTCGCCGCACCACCAGAGCTGCCCGCAGCGCGGCTGTCATCGGGAGCCGTCGGCTGCGTGGCCAAGAACCCGCCCATCCCGTGATGTCGGCGGCGCCGCGGCGCGCCGGCGGCGGCAGCACCGCCGCCCCAACGCCGCTACTTCATCCCTGGTAGCAGCAGGCGGAGGAGGCGACGACCGAACCTGCTCTCGGACTTGAGCTGCTCGATCTCCTGATCGATCTGGCGGCGCTCGTCCTCGTTCGACGTCTGCTCGCGTAGCTGGCGGAGATGGCGGAGCCGGTCCTCCGCCCACTTGCCGCCGTTGATGATCTGCGGCATGTGCCGAAGCTTAGGCGAAAGTGCCCCTTGGCTGGATCAGGGCGCAGCGCGCGCGTCCAGCGCAGACGGTAGCGTCGCCGTTGGTGATCGAACGGTCGGAGTTCGGGAGGACGGGCCACCAGAGCAGCCGGGTCATCTTCGGAGCGGCAGCGCTGTGGCGGATGAGCCAGGAGCGGGCGGACGAGCTGCTCCCCATCCTGCTGGATGCCGGCGTGAACCACCTCGACGTGGCCGCCGCGTACGGCGATGCCGAGCTGCGGCTGGCGCCGTGGCTCGCTGAGCACCGCAGCGACTTCTTCCTCGCCACCAAGACGGGCGACCGGGTCGGGACCGATGCCCGAGCCAGCCTCGAGCGCTCGCTAGAGCGACTGGGGGTCGACCAGCTCGACCTGATCCAGCTCCACAACCTGGTGGAGGAGGACGAGTGGCAGGTCGCGCACGGCCCCGGCGGCGCCGTCGAGGCCCTCGAACAGGCCCGGCGGGAGGGCCTGGTCCGCTTCATCGGGGTGACCGGGCACGGCCTGCGGATCGCCCGCATGCACCTCCGCAGCCTCGAGCGCTTCGACTTCGACTCCGTGCTCTTCCCCTACAACTTCTCCTTGCTGGCCGACGGCGCCTACCGGGCGGACGTCGACGAGCTGCTCGCCGTGTGCAGCGAGCGCCGCATCGCGGCCCAGACCATCAAGTCGGTCGCCCGGCGGCGGTGGGTAGACGACGGGCAGCCGCGGTTCAGCTGGTACGAGCCCCTGCCGGCCGGCCCGGCGCTGGAACGCGCCGTGCACTACGTCCTGGCCCACCCGCAGCTCTTCCTCAACACGTCGAGCGATGCCCGCCTGCTGCGGCCGATCCTCGAGGCGGCGGCGGCTCCGGTCCGTCCCCCATCGGATGCCCAGCTGCGCGACGACTGGGCCACCGAGGGCGTGGAACCGCTGTTCGACGGCTTCTCACTCGAACGAATCTGAGCGCTCGCGTCGCGTCGCCCCCACCTCGACTATCGGCGCACGTCCTCGGTCGCGGGGGCCCCGGCGTCGAGCGCGGCCTCGTGCTCGGGGCGGGAGAGGGAAGATGGCCACCAGTTCCACCGGCCCAGCAAGGCCACGGCCGAGGGCACCAGCAACGTTCGCACGATGAACGAGTCCATGAGGATGCCGAGGGCGAGGCCGACGCCGATGGCCCGCAGCTGGCTCCCGTTGGAGCCGCTCCCGGCGGAGAGGGCGAGCACGGCGAAGGTCCCGGCCAGGACCAGGCCGGCCGACGTGACGGTCGTACCGGTGGCGCCGAGGGCCTCGGTGATGGCGTGGCGCAGCGGAAGATCCTGGGCCTCCTCCCGGATCCTCGTCATGACGAGGATGTTGTAGTCCTCCCCGAGGGCCAGCAGGAAGATGAACATCAAGAAGGGCAGGAAGAAGATGAGACCAGAGTCGCCGGACAGGTCGATGAAGATGATGACGGCCAGTCCGAGGGCGGCCAGGTAGGACAGGACGACACTGAGGATGAGATAGAGGGGGGCGAGCAGGCTGCGCAGCACCAGGGCCAGGAGCACGGCGATGATGGCCACGGCGACGGGGATGATGGTCCTGAGGTCGCTGCTCGACACCGAGCTGATGTCGTAGGAGGCCGGTGCGATGCCGGCCACCCCGCTGGCGGTCGCACCAGCGGCGCGGGCGGCCTGGGTGACCGCGGCGCGCATGGCGGGTACCTGCTTGAGCGCCGCCGTGGTCTGCGGGTCGCCGGCGGTCAGCGACGCGTTGATCAGCACCGTCCTGCCGTCGGTGCTGATCAGCTGCGACGCCGCCCGGTAGGCGTTGTAGGTGGTCGCTGGCACACCGAGCCCCGGCGGCGCGATCGCCGGTAGGGCCTGCACCGGGCCGAGCGTGGCGTGCAGGTTGGCCAGCTGGGTCGGGGTGAGCGCGGTCCCGTTGGGGTTGAGCGGGGTGTCGAGGGACTTGAAGACCGAGGCGTGGCTCAGCTGGGACTGGAGGGTCGCGAGCGGGGTGGGATCGACCCACACGGAGGTCGCGAACTTGAACACCAGATCGGTGGGGTTCGCCGCCGCCTGCGGGAAGTGGGCGGCCAGGGCGGCGTTGCCCTGGGCCGAGTCGCTCGACGGCGGTGGCGTCTGGTTGCCGAAGCCGGAGGGCTTGTTGCCGAGCGCGGCCACGGCCAACAGACCGAGGACCACCACGCCGACGCCCAGCGTCACTCCAGGCCGCTCGACGACATGGCCGGCGATGCGTCCCCAGGTCCCGAAGCGATGAGGGCCGACCTTGGGCTTGGACGGCCAGAAGACGGCCCGCCCGAAGATGGCAAGCAGGGCGGGCAGCAGTGTCAGCCCGGCGACGAGCATGAGGGCGATGCCGATCGCCAGGGGTACGCCGAGACTCTGGTAGATGCCGAATGTCGCGAGCAGCAGGCTGAGCAGGGCGGCGATCACCGTGGCCGCCGAGAAGCTGATCGTCTCGCCCACCCGCGACACGGCTTTGACCACGGCGTCCTTGGGCGCGAGGCCTCCCTGGATCTCCTCCCGGACCCGGAAGACGAGGAAGAGCCCGTAGTCGGTCCCGGCACCGAGCACGAGGACGATGAGCAGGACCTGGGTGAACAACGAGACCTGCAGACCCGCCGTGGCCGCTTCCCCGATCAGGGGTCCGGCGATTGAGAAGACGATGATGGCGGGCAGCACCGTGAGGATGGGCGCCAGCACCGAGCGGAACACCAGGAACAGCAGGGCGAGGATGAAGACGATCGAGAACAGCTCGGTGCGGTTACCGGCGTTGTTCGAGGCGCTCTGGTTGTCCACCCCAGCCGCGATCTCCCCGGCCAGGTGGACACTGAGGCCGGGGGGAACGGGCTGGGCCCGGATGGCCGAGCGCAGCGCGTCGACCAGGGTCTTGTCGGCGTTCATCCCGCCCTGGAGGTTGGCGAGCACGCGAAGCTCGACGGCCTGGCCATCCGGTGACACCCCGACCAGTTGCACCGACTGCACTCCCGCCACCGCTCGGGCCGCGGCCTGGATCCGGGAGACGGCGGCCTGGTCGGCAACCGTGAGCTGCGACCCCGACCGCGAGGCCACGATCGGCACCGGGACCGAGTTGACCGGCTGGAACGGCGTGGCCAGCTTCGCAGCCTCGAGGCTCGGGGAGTTGGACGGCAGGAAGCTCTGGTTGTTGGCCTTGACCGCGCTGCCCAGAGTCGGCAGGGCGGCTCCCGCCAAGCCCGCGCCGACGATCCAGACGACGACGATCAGGTACCGGAACCTGACGGAGAAACGGCCTACCGCAGCGAGGAAGGTCAATGCCTACTCCAGAGGTGTTGAAATGTCGCCGTGCGACCAGTTGCACGCGGAGTACCGCCGATTGGGACGAAATGTAGCGGATCCGCCGGGCGCCGTTGCCCGCGGGCGCCCGTCGTGGCGATCCGCGGCCGCTGTCTCAGCTGAGTCCAGGCAGGCGCACGATCAGGGCGTCTCCCTGACCGCCGCCACCACACAGGGTCGCGGCGCCGTGCTCGACCCGACGGCGACGCATCTCGTGCACCAAGGTGACGAGCATCCGCGCGCCGGTCGAGCCCAGGGCGTGGCCCAACGCCACCGACCCCCCGTTGACGTTCACTCTGGCCTCGTCTGCGCCGAGCATGCGCGAAGCGTGCACTGCGATCGACGCGAAGGCCTCGTTGATCTCGATGAGCCCGAGGTCGTCGACCTGCAGGCCGGCCTTCTTGATCGCCCGCTCCAGGGCGATGGCGGGGACGGTGTGCAGGTACTCGAAGCGCTCGGCGCACATCCCGTGGGCCACGATCTCGGCCAGCGGCTCGATGCCGAGGGCCTGTGCGCGCTCGGCGCTCATCACCACGGTCGCTGCCGCCCCGTCGGACAGCTGTGAGGCGTTGCCGGCGGTGATCGTGCCCTTCGGCGTGAACGCGGGAGGCAGCCCGGCGAGTGATCGGCTCGTCGTGGCTGGACGGAATCCCTCGTCGCGCTCGACGAGGATCCTGTCGTCCGGCCCTGCTCGGACCGGGACACCGACGGTCTCTTCGACGTAGCGGCCCATGTCCCAGGCCTCGGCGGCCCGCCGGTGGGAGCGGGCCGCCCACTCGTCCTGGTCCTGGCGCGAGATAGCCAGGGCCGCGTTGACGTCGTCGGACGATTCGCCCATGTGCTGGCCGGTGAAGGTGGACCACAGCCCGTCGTGGATCATCGTGTCGACGAGCTGGGCATCGCCCATCCGCAGGCCCCACCGCCCGCGGGGCAGCACGTACGGCGCACCAGTCATCGACTCCATCCCGCCGGCCACGGCGACGTCGATCTCCCCTGCTCGGACGAGCTGGTCGGCGAGGGCGACCGCGGTCAGGCTGGACAGGCACACCTTGTTGAGGGTGATCGCCGGCACCTGCACGGGAACGCCGGCCGCGACGGCGGCCTGGCGGGCGGTGATCTGGCCCGCGCCCGCCTGCAGCACGTGACCCATCAGCACGTAGTCGAGATCAGCGGGCGCGACGCCGGCCCGCCTGACTGCCTCGGCGATGGCGACCGCCCCCAACTCGACCCCGGAGCAGCTCCGCAGAGCGGAGCCGAAGCGTCCGACGGGCGTCCTCACCGCCGACACGATCACCGAAGATGCCATCTGCTGCTCGCCCTTGCTCGGGCCCGTGCCCGTGGCCGGCCTCCGAGGCCGGCAATGGCGAGGCTAGCCTGAGCTGGTAGGCACCGCGGGGGGAGGGACTCGCCGATGGTGACGACACCGCTGGTCGTCATAGGAGCCGGACCATACGCCTTGTCGGCCGCCGCGTTCGCCCGCCGTCACGGCATCGAGACGGTCGTGCTCGGCAAGCCGATGAGCTTCTGGCGGGAGCACATGCCCGCGGGAATGTTCCTTCGCTCGGGACCCGACTGGCACCTCGACGCCGCCGGAGTGCACACCCTGGAGGCGTACCTGGAAGAGCGGGGGATCACCCCCAGTGACGTCGACCCGATCCCCGTCGGTGTGTTCCTGGACTACGCCGACTGGTTCCGGCACGCCGAGAAGATCGAGGTCCGCGACGACCTCGTGGCCGAGCTGACGACCCTCGACGGCCACTTCGAGGTCACCCTCGCCGGTGGCGATCGTCTCGCCGCCGACGCGGTGGTGGCCGCACCCGGCCTTTCCAACTTCGCCGCCAAGCCGGACTGGGCGGCCCCGTTGGCCGAGGACCACGGATCCCACACCTGCGACCTCGTCCGGTTCGACGAGCTCTCGGGGGCGCGGGTCCTCATCGTCGGCGGGCGGCAGAGCGCCTACGAGTGGGCGGCGTTGATCGGCGAGCAGGGGGCCGAGCGCGTCGACGTGGTCCACCGCCACGATGTACCGCACTTCGACCAGGTGAGCTGGCGGTTCGTCGACGCGTACGTCGACACCACGCTGCGGGTGCGGGGCTGGTGGCGCCACCTCGCGGCAGCCGAGCAGGATGCGATCTCCAGACGGTTCTGGGAGGTCGGGCGGTTGACCCTGGAGGCGTGGCTGGCTCCCCGGCTGAGCAACGTCAACGTGGTGCGCTGGCCCGGCGCGGAAGTCGTCGAGGCCGTGCCCACCGGCGACCAGGTCAAGGTCCGCCTGTCGAACGGCGAACGCCTGCTCGTCGACAAGGTCGTGCTCGCCACCGGCTACCGGGCCGCGCTGAGCAGAGTTCCCTACCTCGAAGGGGTCGTGAGCGACGTCGACACGGCCGAGGGCTTCCCCGTGCTGGACGAGAGCTTCGGCACCAGCGTGGCCGGCCTCTACCTGCCGGGGTTCGCCGCCACCAGGGACTTCGGCCCTTTCTTTGGCTTCGTGAAGGGAGCCCCGACGGCTGCGACGCTGATCGTTCAGGATCTCCTAGCTCGCGATTGAGCCTAGAAGTGGCCCAGCACAGGGTGCGCGACGTAGGGCTCCTCGAGCCGTTGCATCTCCTTGTCGCTCAGGTCGAGCTGCTCGCCGGCCAGCGCGTCCTCGAGGTGGCTGAGCTTGGTCGAGCCGACGATCGGCGCCGTCACGCCGGGGCGGTGGAGCAGCCAGGCCAGCGCGACCTGGGCCGAGGGCACGCCGCGCTCGCCGGCGATCTCCGCCACCCGATCGACCACGTCGAAGTCGGTGGGCTGGCTGTAGAGATAGTCGGTGAACGGGTCGGTCTCGGACCGGGTCGTGCGCTTCTCGCCCTCGCGGCTCCGGGTCCCGGCCAGCACGCCCCGAGCGAGGGGGCTCCAGGGAATGACCCCCACCCCCTGATCGAGGCACTGGGGAATCATCTCGCGTTCCTCCTCGCGATAGATGAGGTTGTAGTGGTTCTGCATGGACACGAACCTGGACCAGCCTCGGCGCTCCGCTGTGTGCTGGGCCTTGGCGAACTGCCAGGCGAACATGCTGCTGGCGCCGATGTACCTGGCCTTCCCGGCCTGGACGACATCGTGGAGAGCTTCCATCGTCTCCTCTATGGGCACCCGGGGATCCCAGCGGTGGATCTGGTACAGATCGACGTAGTCGAGGCCAAGGCGTCGAAGCGACGCGTCGATGGCCGACAGGATGTGCTTGCGAGAGAGGCCACCGCCGTTCTCGCCCGGGGTCATGGGCATGAACACCTTCGTGGCGATGACCGCCTCGTCCCGGCTCAGGTACTTCCCCACGAGCCGCCCGGTGGCGACCTCGCTGGCCCCGTTCGAGTAGGTGTCGGCGGTGTCGAAGAAGTTCACACCCCCGTCGATCGCGGTCCGCACGATCGGGTCGGCGGCGTCCTCGTCGATCACCCAGGGGCGGTCGCTGTCGTTCCCGAACCCCATCATGCCCAAGCAAACCCGTGACACCCGCAGACCCGTCGCCCCGAGATTCGCGTACCTCATCGAGCACCTCGCAGTCGTCCAGGCGTCCTCTGGCCCGGCAGTTCGACCCTATCTCCACCGCGGCCCGACGGCCCACTAGAAAGGAGCCATGAACATCGGAGTTGTCTTTCCCCAGACCGAGATCGGCGCCGACGTGGAAGTGGTCCGCCGGTACGCCCAGCGGGCGGAGGAGCTCGGCTTCACCCACGTCCTGACCTATGACCACGTGCTCGGAGCCGACCCCGCGGTCCACCGCGGCTGGCAAGGTCCCTACGACGTCACCACCACGTTCCACGAGCCGTTCGTGCTCTTCGGCTACCTGGCGGCGGTCACCTCGCTCGAGCTGGTGACCGGCATCATCATCCTCCCTCAGCGCCAGACCGCCCTGGTCGCCAAGCAGGCGGCCGAGGTCGACCTCCTCAGCCGCGGTCATTTCCGCCTCGGCGTCGGCCTCGGGTGGAACGCCGTCGAGTACGAGGCGCTGGGCAAGAGCTTCGCCGACCGGGGCAAGCGGGTCGGCGAGCAGGTCGAGCTCCTGCGCAGGCTGTGGACCGAGAAGACCGTGACCTTCGACGGCACCTACGAGAAGGTGATCGGAGCCGGCCTGGCACCGCTGCCGCGGCAGCGACCGATCCCCGTGTGGTTCGGCGCAGCCTCGCCCCCCGCCTACCGGCGTGCCGGTCGGCTCGCCGACGGCTGGTTCCCGCAGGTGCCCCCGGGCCACGGCCTCGAGGAGGCTCGGGCCATCGTCCACCAGGCCGCCATCGACGCCGGCCGGGACCCTGAGACCCTCGGCATGGAGGGGCGGGTGACCTGGGGCGAGGGGGGCGCCGAGAAGCTGGCCGAGCAGGCCGGGAGGTGGTCCGACGCCGGTGCCACACACCTCTCGATCAACACCATGGGGGCGGGGCTGGCGTCGGTCGACCACCACCTCGACGCGCTCGAGTCGGCCATCGGGGCCGTCAGGCGGTGAAGGCCCGGCTCGCCACGACCGCCACGGTGCCGTCGGGCTGGACCCGACTCAGTGTGCCCCGCTTGATCTCGACCACGAGCACGCTTCGATCCGCATGGCCACAGGTCCCTCGGGGAACTGCAGGCCGGTGGCCACCACGCGGAAGTCGGTCATCCGCGTCGTTCTAGTCGTGTGCGCCGATACCGGCGGTAGCAGCAAGCGGTGGCCGTCGGACAAGGAAGTCGACGATGCCGGCGGCGATGCTGTCGGGCTCCTCCGCCGGAAGCATGTGGCCACCCTCCTCGAACCACACGATCTCGCTGTCGGGAATCAGCGCGTGCATGCGGCGCTGAACCACCGGAGGGGCGAAGAAGTCCCTGCCCCCGGCGAAGATCAAGGTCGGTGCGGTCACGCCCGGCAACATCTCGACTGCGTGGTGGTTGCGAAAGCCTCCGATCATCCGCCACAACACCGAGAAGTCGATGGAAGCAATCTGTGTCACGTGCGGCCCGATGCGCTCGGCCGTCACCTTCGGTCCCGCCACCTTGATCGCCTGCAACATGGTCAGGGCCGTCTCGGGCGCCGAGATACGCCGGACGACCGGTTGGAGGAAGCCGAAGGGCAGCACCCGGAACAGCACGTCGGCGATCGGGAACAGCCGGTCCATCACCGGCTGGTCGGCAAAGGTCTGCACCGGGTTCTCGAATGTGCCCGCCACCGGCAGGAGGGCGGCGACCCGATCGGGTGCCTGACGGTAGATCTCGAAGATCAGCTGGACGCCGATCGAGTGCCCGACCAGCGCCGCCACCTCGATGCCCGCGTCGTCGAGAACCTCGAGGAAGTCAGCGGCCACCCGCTCGACCGAGACGTCCTCGGGACGGAGGGCGTGCGAGTTGTAGCCAGGTGGGCGGGGCAAACCCGACTGGCCGTGCCCCCTCGTGTCCACGAGCACGGCCGTGTGGCCTGACTCGATCACGGCCGGCGCGATGACGGACCAATACGTGTCCGTGCAGCTCCACCCGTTGACAAAGAGGATCGGCACCTTGGCCGGCCCCTGAGACCGGCCCGACGAGAGGGCCCCGTCCCCGACGACGGTGTAGGCGATCGGTGTCCCGTCCGTGGTCGTGATGAACCGGTCCTTGGGAAAGCAGGCGTACTCCTCGGCTGATGTCATGCCACCATCTTCGCCGAGCTGACGATGCTGGGTACAACCGGAGGTCGGTGCGGATCGGTGCGGGGAGTCCCTAAGCTCGGCGCCGACATGCTCGAGAGTCTCCGGTCGGTGCTCAGGTTCCGCCCCGTGGACCGCGACCGCGTTCAGCGGCGGCTCGCCCGGGCGGCGTGCGTCGACGATCTCCGCCGTATCGCCCGTCGGCGACTCCCACGAGGGGTGTTCGACTACATCGACGGCGGCGCAGAGGACGAGCGCACCCTCGGAGCCAACCGCCGCGCCTTCACCCGAACCACCTTCCGGCCCCGCGTGCTTCGCAACGTCGCCGCGGTCGACCCATCTACCATCCTGCTCGGCCGGCCCATACCGATCCCGCTCGTCCTGGCACCGACCGGGTTCAGCCGTATCGCCGACCCGGCCGGTGAGCTCGCGGTGGCCCGCGCCGCCGCCGAGGCCGGAGTCCCATACACCCTGTCCACGCTCAGCACCCGGTCGATCGAGGAGGTCGCAGCGGCCCGTCGCGGCCCCAAGTGGTTCCAGGTCTACGCCTGGCGCGATCGCGGTCTGGTCAAGGAGATGCTCGACCGGGCCGCCGAGGCGCGCTACGAGGCCATCGTGCTCACCGTCGACACCGCGGTGCTGGGGCGACGCGAGCGCGACGTCAGGCGCGGCTTCACGCTCCCGCCGAAGGCCGGGCTCGACACCATCGTCGACGGCGCCATCCACCCCGCCTGGACCTGGGGACTGCTGCGCGGCGAGCCCATCCGCTTTGCCAACGTCGCCGGACGCGAGGTCGGCGACGGGGCGACGGCAGCATCCCTCGCCGATTACATCAACTCCCAGTTCGACCCCGGGCTGTGCTGGGACGACGTCGAATGGATGCGGACGGCCTGGAGCGGCCCGATCGTCATCAAGGGCATCCAGACCGTGGAGGACGCCCGCATCGCCGCCAGCTCGGGCGTCGAGGCCATCGCCCTCTCGAACCATGGCGGCCGCCAGCTCGACGACGCGCCCGCCCCGCTCGACCTGGTCGCGCCCGTCGCCGAGGCGGTGGGCGACCGACTCGAGGTCATGTGCGATGGCGGCGTTCGCCGCGGCAGCGACATCGTCAAGGCCGTGTGCCTCGGTGCCCGCGCCTGCATGGCCGGCCGGGCCTATCTGTACGGTCTGGCCGCCGGCGGCGAGCGTGGTGTCGCCCACGTGCTCTCGCTCCTCGACACCGACGTACGGCGAACGATGGCACTGGTTGGAGCCGAGTCGATCGCCGCCCTCGGACGTGATCTGGTCACCGTCTCCCCATCGGCGACCCCCGACTGAACCGGCCCGGTGCTCGAAGCACCTTCCGCTCGCGTCACATCCCAAGCGAGCTGGGTGCAGGGCGGCCGGGCCCGTGACTACCCGACCACCCCCCAACCGACGTACGCGTGGCCTACTGGGGCCCACACGCAAACTCTGCATCGGGCCAGTTGTTTTTCCCACCTGACAGGTCCGGCAAACCTCACCGTCAGGCGCACGAGGGCCGCTACGGTAGAGCCAGCAGTCGCGGTGGGCTGGCGGTGCGCGGTATGCAGCAATCTTCGTGCGAGGCGCTCGGGGCTGCCCGGCTGGGACGCGAGTCGCTAGGCGACACACACGAGGACGACGGAGAGCGATGAACGAAAGCACCTTCGAACGGTCCCGCTTCGCCGTGGTGATGCGGGGCTACGACCGAGGTCAGGTGGACGCGATCATGGAGGCGTGCGAGCGCTGGGCGGGCGAGGCCCAGGCTCATATGGACGGCGCCCAGGAGAAGCTGGCCGAGGCGGACCGCCGCGCCGCGGCCTTGGAGGGCAGGCTGTCCGAGCTCGAGGATCGCTCCGGTGAGCCCCCGCGGTCGGTGCAGGTGCTGACCGAGCGGGCCGACACTGTGCTGGGCCGGGCGTGGGAGGCGGCCGACGAGCTCCGGACCACCGTCCAGGCCGAGGCCCGAGCGGACAAGGAGGGCGCCGAACGCGACGCAACTCAGCTGAGACAGGCAGCCCGGACCAAGGCCGACGAGATCGCGGCCGAGGCCAGGCGGCACCAGGAGAAGGCGACGCCCTCGACGCAAGCGGTGCGGCGCCAGGCCGAACGCCACATCGAGGAGGGCAGGGCGGAGGCGGCCGAACGCGCACGCGCCGTCTGGCAGCGGGCCGAGGGTCCGATATCCGAGGTGCGCCGGGAGCTGGCTCGTCTCGAAGACCAGCAACAGGCGACACTCGAGGAGCTCGCCGGGCTCCGGCGGTCGCTCGACGGCCTGGTGCAGGTCTCCTGAGCCAGCAGCCCCTCGGCGGCCGTCCTCTCGTCCACCATGCCGAGCGGTAGCGGTCCCGCCGGCATCGTGCTGACCCCCGGCGCCAGCGCCGGGCGGGACCAGCCAGCGCTCGTGGCCATCGACGGCGCCGCCACGGCGCTGGGCTTGCTGGTCGAGCGGGTGGACTTTCCGTACCGTCTGGCCGGGCGGCGCAGCCCGGACTCTCCTCGGGTGCTGGTGGCCACCATCGTCGATGCCGCGGCGGGGCTCGCCGAGCGGGCCGGCGTCGGCCGGGAGCGGATCGCGCTCGGCGGACGATCCCTCGGCGGCCGCATGTGCTCGTTGGCGGCGGCCGAGGGGCAGCCGGCGGCAGCCCTCGTGCTGGTGAGCTACCCGCTCCATCCGCCGGGCCGGCCGGAGCGCCTCCGCGACGAGCACTTCCCGAGCATCGGCGTGCCCTGCCTGTTCGTCTCGGGCACGCGCGACGCCTTCGCCAGCCCCGACGAGCTGGAGGCGTCGGCGGCAGCCATCTCCGGTCCCGTCACCCACGTCTGGATCGACGGCGGCGACCACGGCCTTCGGCGAAGAGACGCCGAAGTGGCGGGGGCCGTGGGCGAGTGGCTGGGCACCCTCGTGCCCACGGTCCGACCCCGGCGATCACGACGGGCGTGACCCGCAGCACCTAGCGCGGCGGCGGGACGAAGGGCGGCCGCGGCGCCGGAAGCCGGTGTGATGGCACAACCGGACTAGTCCCTCAAGGGTCCGAAAATGGACCCTTCTACCCATTTCGCTTGTCGGTAGCCGGGGGCAAGCTGGATCTCGTTGTGAGTGAGGTCCCGACATACCGGAAGAACAGCCGATAACGCTGTTCGCTTGCGGGGGAGCTGCGGGTGAGGCGTGAACGAGGCGAAGAGCAGGGCGGGGAAGCGCCGGCCGACCAGAGCAGAGTGCCGGCAGGGGTCTGGCACTCGTCCTGGGGCCTCAGGTTCAGCCTCGGATTGGTAGCGCTGCTCGTCTGGGCGGGAGCCACGTCGGTGCCGTCCGCGCCCACGCCTGCCCGCGGTACGTCGGTGTCGCCAACGGTGACCACGCCGGTCATGGCGCCCGTGAATCCGGCCCTCCCCGCACCCTCGACGATGGACCCGGCGACGGCGACGCCGAGCCTGCCGCAGCAGACACTCGATATCACCTATGACTACGGTCCCGGTCCGCAGCCGGTGCCTGGTCAGGCGGCGCCACTGCCGTGATGCGTGAGGGGCCGCTGGCCAGCTCGATCGGCAGCGGCCCCGAGCTCCGCTAGTCCGTCGCTCCCCGCCGGGGCTCCAACCCGGCCGCCCGGTAGATGTCGTCGATGACCCCCATGTTGGCGATGCTGTCCGCCGGCGGCGTGAGCGGAGGGACGGATCGCCGCACGGCAGCGACGAAGGCGGCGAGCTGGTACGAGTAGGTCGAGCCGCCGCGGACGCGCCGGCGCCGAGTCCCGTTCTCGCTCCTGACGGTCAGCAGGTTGAATACCTGGGGGCCGATCGGGTTGAGGATGTGCATCCTGCCCCGTTCACCGATGACCGCGGCGCTGGATCTGAGGATGCTCGACGACCACATCGACGTCGTCACCCGCCCGGTCGTGCGAGGGCCGAAGGCCAGCTCTGCCTGCACGAACCGATCGACCCCCGGAGAGCGGAGCCGCGCCGTGGCACCGGTGACGGTGGGCTCGCGCCCGGACAGAGTACGAACGATGTGGACCGGGTAGCAGCCGGCATCCATCAGGGCACCACCGGCAAGGTCGAGCTGCCACCGGATGTCGTCGCGTCGAAGGAGGGGAAAGCAAAGAGCCGCCTCCACCCGGCGAACCTCGCCCAGCTCGCCGCTCTGCACGATCTCGAGCGCCTGGACCGCCAAGGGGTGGTACCGCCAGTGGAACGCTTCCATGACGACCCGACCCGACTTCTCGGCGGCCGCAGCCACCCGCTCGGCCTCGGGAGCGTTGGCGGTGAACGGCTTCTCGCACAACACGTGCTTTCCGGCCTCGAGCGCCAAGAGGGTCCACTTCCCGTGGAGGCTGTTGGGCAGCGGGTTGTACACGGCGTCCACATCGTCGTCGGCGAGGAGCGCCTCGTAGGTCTTGTGGACGACCGGGATGCCGTGGCGCTCGGCGAACACCGCCGCTCTCGAGGGATCGCGGGCGGCGACGGCTCGGATGTCGGCGTCGGCCGTGGCCTTCGCCGGGCTCACGAGCGCGTTGGGAACGATGCGGGCGGCGCCGAGACAACCGAATCGGAGGGGCTCCACGCCGCTAGCGAGGCGATCCCGGCGCCACCAGCGGCCAGGGTCGTTCCCGCTCGACGACGCGAGCGAGGTCGAGCAGCAGGGCGTCGGCGTGGTGGCGGCCGATCACCTGCATCCCGACGGGCAAGCCCTCGATCAACCCGGCCGGGATGGAGATGGCGGGGTTGCCGCTGATGTTCGCCGGGATTGTCAGGGCGCCGTTGTTGTCGGGGCCGACGGTCAGGTCCCCGACCTTGGTATTGAGCGTGCAGTCGGCCGGGTAGGCCACGTCGGGGTTGGTGGCGCACACGATGAAGTCAACCTGGTCGAACGCGTCCGCCATCGCCTCGTTGGCTGCGGTGCGGTTGACCTCGGCCTTGGCGACCACGTCGAGGTTGACCACCTGGGACGCCATCTGCAGCCCGAACGCCATCTCCGTGGTCAGGTCGGGCAGGCAGTCGGGATAGCGGTCGCCCAGCTCGCCCACCAGGGTGGCCAGATTGGCCAAAGCCCACTCGGCGCCCGAGCTCGGGAGCTCAACCGGGACGTCGACCACCCGGAGGCCGGCGTCCCGAGCCAGCGCCTGGCCCGCCTCGACGACCAGCGCCTCGACCTCCGGACGCACGACCGCCGATCCGAGCGTGGGAGCGATCGCCACCCGCATGCCGGTCAGATCGTGCCGGTCGAGGTCGCGCTCCCAGCCCTCGACGCGGGGCAGGCTGTACGGATCACGGCCGTCGTGACCGTTGCACACGTCGAAATAGCGGGCGACGTCGCGCACGGATCTCGCCATGCAACCGAGGACCACGGTCAGCGGCCCGATGACCGTCTTCGGTCCGCGCGGAATCCGCCCCGCCGTTCCCTTCATGCCGACGAGCCCGCAGAAGCCGGCCGGGATCCGGATCGAGCCGCCGCCGTCGCCGCCCGTGGCCAGGGGCAGTAACCCGCCGGCGACGGCGGCCGAGGAGCCGGCCGACGAGCCGCCCGTCGTCCTGGTGAGATCCCACGGGTTGCGGGTGACTCCGTGAAGGAGGCTCACACTCACGTTGAGCCCACCGAACTCGCTGGCCGTGGTCTGGCCGACGAGAACCGCTCCCCCCGCCCGCAGTCGCGTGACGACGGTGGCGTCCTGATCGGCGATTCGGTCTGCGAAGGCCCGTGACGCCTCCGTGAGCGGCCAGCCGGCGACGGCATCGAGCTCCTTGACCCCTACGACGAGCCCGCCGAGAGGCGCCGACACGTCGGCCACGCCCGCCCGTTCGCGGGCCGCCTCGGCGTCGAGATGGCTGAAGGCGTTCAGCTCACTGGCGGCGATGGCATCGAGCGTCGCCTCGAGCTCCTCCTTGGGGGATCGCTCCCCGGAGCGATAGGCGTCGATGAGGGAACAGGCGTCAGCCGCCCACGGTGCGTCGGACATGGCGGCAGCCTACGAGCAACCCTCACCCCCGGTCATCCCGGAGAGCCCCGACAGGCCGGGCTCGGAATGGTGACGGAGCCAGGGCGGTTGGTCCAAGGGACAGCACGTATTGCCGACGACGGGGTATGCCCATGGTGGCCGAGGCAAGAGGTCGCGTTCGAGTCGAGGATGGGCCCAAGCGGGTCCGGACCTACCTCGGCGGGGAGGTGGTCGCCGACACCGTGCGGCCCAAGCTGGTGTGGGAAGTGCCGTACTTCCCCGCTTACTACATCCCTGAGGAGGATGTCCGCATGGAGCTGCTCACGCCCACCGAGCGCCGGGAGCAGTCGCCCAGCCGGGGCGAGGCCAGCTACTTCAGCGTCAAGGGCGGCAGCAAGGAGGCCACCGACGCGGCGTCGACCTATCCGGAGTCGCCGCTGGCGGAGCTCCGTGGCCTCGTCCGCTTCGACTGGGAGGCCATGGACGCCTGGTTCGAGGAGGACGAGGAGGTGTACGTCCACCCACGCGACCCACACACCCGGGTCGACATCCTGCCCAGCTCCCGTCACGTCGAGGTGATCGTGAACGGTGTGAAGGTCGCCGACTCCCACCAGCCCCGGCTGCTGTTCGAGACGGGGCTGCCCACCCGTTACTACTTGCCTCTCGTCGACGTTCGCTTGGACCTGCTGCACCCGTCGGACACGACCACGCGTTGCCCCTACAAGGGCACGGCCAGCTACTGGTCGGTCGAAGCCGGCAGCCAGGTGGTGCCCGACCTGGCCTGGATCTACCGGGCTCCCGTGGCCGAGAGCGTCAGGATCGCCGGGCTGGCGTGCTTCTACAACGAGAAGGTCGACATCTCCGTCGATGGGGAGCGCCAGGAGCGGCCGCACAGCATCTTCTCCTAGCGGGCTCTTCCGAGCTGGGTCTTCCTAGCCGGACGTACTTGCGTCCAGTTCGCATCTGAGACAGGCTACGCGGCGATGCCCGTGCGAGACCGCTTGCGTCCGGCAGAGTGGCGGCGGGTGGGGGCCATGACCGGGTTCATTCTGCTCCTGCACGTCCTCGGCTTCGGCATCCTCGCCCTCGTCGTGTTGCCCGGTCACTATCACCTGGGGGCGAGGGCCTTCGGATTCGGCACCGGTGTGCTCGCCTACACCCTCGGGTTGCGTCACGCCTTCGACGCCGATCACATCTCGGCCATCGACAATACGACCCGCAAGCTCATGGCCGACGGCAAACGTCCCCTCAGTGTGGGGTTCTTCTTCTCCCTCGGGCACTCGAGCGTCGTGTTCGTCCTGGCCGTGCTGCTGAACTTCGGGATCAAGGCCCTGGAGAGCCAGGTCCAGAACGACTCCTCCTCCCTCCACCACTACACGGGCCTCGTCGGCACCAGCGTCTCGGGGGCATTCCTCTATCTCATCGCCATCCTGAACGTCGTCATCCTCGTGTCGATCATCCGCGTGTTCCTCGAGATGCGCCGCGGCCGCTACGACGACAAGGAGCTGGAACGCCAGCTCGACTCGCGCGGGCTGATGAACCGGTTCTTCGGGCCGCTGGCCCGACGCGTGGACGCGCCCTGGAAGATGTACCCGATGGGCATCCTCTTCGGGCTCGGATTCGACACCGCCTCAGAGATCGCCCTGCTCGTCATGGCCGGGGGGGCGGTGGCGAGCGGCCTGCCGTTCTACGCCATCCTCTGTCTGCCCATCCTCTTCGCCGCTGGCATGTCGCTGCTCGACACGATCGACGGCTCGTTCATGAACTTCGCCTACGGGTGGGCGTTCTCCCGGCCCGTTCGCAAGGTGTACTACAACCTCACCATCACCGGCCTGTCCGTCGCCGTGGCCACCTTCATCGGGACCGTCGAGCTCCTCTCCATTCTCGGGACCGAGCTCCGCCTCACCGGCGGGGTCTGGGACCTCACTGCCAACTTCAACATCAACCAGGCCGGCTACTTCATCGTCGGGGTCTTCGTCGTCACCTGGATCGCGGCGCTGGCCCTCTGGCGTTTCGGACGCGTCGAGGCCCGCTGGGAGGACGCGGCGGCGAGGGCTCGGGGCGCGGGGGCGCGCCAGCCGGAGCTGGCCCGAGAGGGATCGCCCTAGCCGCTGCAACCGTCCCGTCCCACCCCTGATGACCGGCTCGCGGCCAGGTCACGGGAGGCGAAGACAGCCGTCGGCCCCCAGCACCGCCAGTCCGTCGGCCACGAGCGAGTCTGCAATGCGATGGGCGCGCCCGGCTTCCCCTTCGGCGGCCGACCAGCCGGCGGCCGCCGCCACCTCGGCGGCGGGGACGGGCGAGCGCCGGAGCGCGGCAACCAGCCGTCCTCGACCTTGGCGGTCGGATCCCGTGAAGGATCCCTGCGGCCGCCCGACGCCAGTTGACCCCTCGGCGGGATCTGGATCCGGCCAGCCCGCGGCCTCCCAACGGCACGAGCTGCTCGCCTCGCCTGCCCGCCCCGCCACCGGGCAGCGGTCGCAGGCTGGCCGCCGTCGGGTGCACACCAGGGCGCCCAGGTCGAGCATGGCCTGGTTCCACACCCATCCCATGTTGGCCGGAACGAGCGCATCCGCCATCGCTTGCACCTCGGCCCTGGTGTCGATGCGAGGGCCGGCCACAGCCCGGGCCAACACCCGCGCCGCGTTGGTATCGACGACTCCGACGTCGGCCTCGTGGGCGAAGGCGAGCACCGCCCGCGCCACGTAGGGTCCGACGCCCGGCAGCGCCAGCAACGACGGGAGGTCGCCCGGCAGGCGCCCGTCGTGACGCTCCACGACGACGACGGCCGTCCGATGGAGGCTCACCGCCCGGCGGTTGTAGCCGAGACCGGCCCAGGCCCGCACGACGTCGCCGACCGAGGCCGCTGCGCACGCCTTGGGCGTTGGAAACCGCTCGAGGAAGTCGGGCCAGCGGGTCGCGACCCTGGATACCTGGGTCTGCTGCAGCATCATCTCGCTGATCAGCACGGCCCACGGGTCTCTGGTCTGTCGCCAGGGCAGGTCACGCCGCGACTGCGCGGACCAGGCCAACAGCTCGGCCTCGAGGCTCACGAGGCCCGACGATAGCGAGCGACGGGCCGAGAGGACGGCCGTCGGTCAGCTGCCGGTCGAGTGCCCGACGACGGAGTTGATGTACTGCAGCATGGGTGCGCCTGCTCCGTTGGGGCCGACCGGGTAGAAGCCGACCTCGAGATGGGGTCCGGTCGACTCGCCCACGATCCCGTAGCCGACGATGGTGATCTGCTGGCCCTGAGCCACCGTGGCGCCCACGGGCACGAGATCGGGTCCGGCGTGGCCGTAGTACACCGCCCGGCCGGCCAGGGGCCCACTGGTGATCTGCAGCACGGGCGCGTTGGGACCGAAGCCGCCGATGCCCTCACGGATGATGACGCCCGGTCCCATGGCGAACTCCGGGGTGCCGCCAGGAGCGGAGTAGTCGACGCCGTCGTCGACCGTCCCGTTCTTGAGGTACTGCACGGGCAGCGGCAGACCGCCACCATCGGTCGCCGGTGGGGGCGACGGCGTTGCCGACGTGGCGACGGCCGGCTGGGGCCCCTGGGCGGCCGACTCCAGCGCCGCCCTGGCCCTGGCTGCGTCGGCGAGAGCGGCCTCAGCCGCCTGCTCCTGCGCCTGGAGGCTCACCTGCTGGGCCTTGAGCGTCGACCGGACCTGCTCGAGGCGACGGGATGCGTCGCGTGCGTCGCCCGTCACCGTCTTGAGGTACTCCGTGCGCACCAGCGAGTCGTCGGTGCCACCGTTCGAAAGCGCGGCCGCCGTCGGGGGCACGCTCCCGTCGACGAAGGAGTCCACGACGTCCTGGCGCAGATGGGAACGCGCGGCAGGGATCTGGGCCTCGGTCTTGGCCAGCGCTGCCGACGCTCCCGCCAGTTGCAGGCCTACCGCATTGACTCTGGCGCTGGCGGCCTCGTAGCGGCCGGCGATGGCCTCGAGCTGGGACTGGGGTCCGATCGGAACCCCGGCGCCACCGGGGTCGGCGGCGTCGGCCCCGGCAGGTTTTGGCGTCAGGGCGAGGGGGTAGCTGAGAGCAGCCGCCGCCGCCACGGCGAGCGCGGCACCCCTGCGGGTGAACCTCAGAGCTGAATGCACAACGGAGCGGCAAGCTACCGGGGCGCTGTGTCGAGATGCAAATCAGCATCAAGCAAATTTCGATAATTGACTAGCTCGATAGCAAGCGGCGCCGACGCGCCCAGCGGCGCCAGGCCCAGGGGGGTGACGCCACTGCGCACCGACGGGGCTCTAAGTTCGCCTGGTGAGCCGGGACGAGGGAGCGCCTGTCGCCATCGGGAGGCGGGTGTTCCTG
Source organism: Acidimicrobiales bacterium (assembly GCA_036270875.1). Taxonomy (NCBI): domain Bacteria; kingdom Bacillati; phylum Actinomycetota; class Acidimicrobiia; order Acidimicrobiales; species Acidimicrobiales bacterium. The sequence continues at coordinate 5,438 of DATBBR010000034.1, read as the reverse complement.
GGCATGGCCGGCCTCGGGGTTCTGGGGATCGTGTTCGGGTCGAAGGCCCAGCGGGTCGTCGGGGACGCCCTCAGCCCGCTGACGGGCGGTGGTGGCGGCCTGGCGTCGATCCTGCCCGGCGCCGACGGCTTTCGCATCTACTCGGTCTCGTCGTCCCTTCCGTCGATCTCCACCTCGCAGTATCGCCTGCGGGTCGAGGGCCTCGTCGACCGCCCGATGGTGCTGACGTTCCCGGATCTGCAGGGGATGCCCCATACCCAGTTGGCTCGCGACTTCCAGTGCGTGACGGGGTGGCGGGTACCTGACGTCCACTGGGCCGGCGTCCGCCTGTCCGAGATCCTGCGGGCCGCGGGGGTGCAACCCGGGGCCAAGGCACTCACCTTCGAGTCCTACGACGGCACAGATTTCGAGAGCCTCACCCTCGACCAGGCGGCCCGACCCGACGTCATCGTCGCCGACCGCATGCTCGGCGGTCCGGTGACGAGCGAGCACGGCGGGCCGGTACGCCTGTACGTGGCACCGATGTACGGCTACAAATCGCTGAAGTGGCTATCGGCCATCCGCGTCGTCGACCGCGTGGAGCCCGGCTTCTGGGAGGAAAACGGCTACGACGTCGACGCCTGGGTGGGCAACTCCAACGGCCGCAGCGATGCCCAGACCAGCTGACGACCGGCGGCTGGTCCGCTTCGACCGCATCGAGCGGCTGGCCCACTGGTCCCTCGCCCTGCTGTTCATCGTCCTCATGCTCACCGCAATCCCCCTCTACGTGGGCTCGGTGGCCCAGCTGGTGGGACGTCGGGCGCTCCTGGCGGAGATCCATTCCTGGTCCGGGGTGGCCCTTCCCGTCCCGCTGCTGGTGTCCCTGCTCGGCCCGTGGGGCCGCGGGCTCCGGCGTGACGTGCGCCGGCTGAACCTCTGGACTCCGGATGAACGTCGCTGGCTACGCAGCGTCGGTCGTCATCCGGTGGTCGAGCCGGGCAAGTTCAACGCCGGCCAGAAGCTCAACGCCGCCTTCACCGGCGGCGTGATCGTCGCCATGCTGGCGACGGGATCGGTGATGCACTGGTACAAGCCGTTTCCCGTCGACTGGCGCACCGGAGCCACCTTCGTCCACGACCTCATTGCCTTCGCCGTCTTTGCCGTGGTGATCGGCCACATCGGCTTCGCCCTGACCCATCGAGACGCGCTGCGGTCGATGTTCCGCGGGTGGGTCACCAGGCGCTGGGCCAGGGTGCACGCCCCCCAGTGGGTGAAGGAGCTCGAGGTCGAGTAGGGCGATGTACCCACCCGCCGCACAGGATGGTCGCTCATGGTGCATTGGTCGTGTTCCACCTTTGGTCGAAAGAGCCTCTCGTCCCGCGCAGGTCGCCGCCCACTTTCGACGTGAGGTGGAACGGAGGTAACGCCCGCAGGCCGGGGCCGAGCATGCCGAGTCGTGCGACCTCACCAGGGGCGGGTCTCGCTCCGGAAGAAGCGGAGGTGCCGCTCGCACAACCCCAGAAGGTCTTCGGCCCTTACGACTCCCGAGCACTGCCGACCGTTGAGAATGTCGGCCCAACATCTCTCCTCGGGCGGGACCAGATCTGCTGAGCAGGCCGTCAGTGCGGGTGTGAGCCGCCCGCGCCCAGCAGTCGCCGCCGCTTCAGATCCTGTCTGGCCGACCACCCCCAGCCGTGGTCGATCGAGGGCCGAATGTCTCCTACGATGCGCCGGCACCTGTCTCTCTCGTCTCGGTCAGCCACGACGTGCTCCTGGTCCCTTATTCCCGGGCAGGGACGACAAGACACCAGGAAGTCAGGACTTCACCCTCGAGTCGCGTCAATCCTGCTCGTGTGGTGAGACGTCGAGAGGAAGATGTCTAGGGGTTGGGTCTACGAGCTGCCGTGGATCGAAGTCCGGAACACCGGGCGCGAGGCACAGGCGAGGTGGGTGTGCCAGTCCCCGGCGGGCCAGCGAGATTGCTCAACCGGACGGGCTGATGTTCTGGTTCATCCGAAAGAGGTTGCCGGGGTCGTACTGCTTCTTGATAGACGCCAGGCGGTCGTAGTTGCCCTTGTAGTTGTCCCGGATGCGGTCCTGGTCGTCTCCGGCCATGAAGTTGACGTAGCCGCCCGGGGCCGAGTGCGGCTCGAGAGCCTTGTAGTAACCCTTGACCCACTGGATGTTGTTGTCGTTGTCCGCTGGGTCGGGCCACATGCCGGCGATCACGGTGGCGAAGGTCGCATCACGGTAGGCAAAGGCCGTGGCCTCGGAGGGAACCCGATGACAGGCACCGTTGATCGGGTAGATGTGCATCGTCGAGCTGAGCGCCGGGACCTTCGGGCCGTGCTCCAGGTGGGCCTGGATGGCACCGTCGGTCAGGTCGGAGGCGAACGACGCCTTCCAGTAGTGCTGGAGACCGGGCGGTAGCAACGGGTCGAAGGCGCTGTTGAGAGCGGGGTACGGCATCGGGCTCACCATCTCGGCCACTGTCGGGGCGGCCTTTTGGATGGGAGCGAGCGCCTCCTCACCCTTGTCCAGGGGGCCGGCCCAGCAGGCCACCATGGCGCAGAACGTCTTGCCGTGTTCCTGCTCGGGGATGAACGGGAGGGGCGGGGCGATCTGGAAGGCGGGGAACGTTCCCATCTCCTCCGGAGCGTCCGTGATGTAGTCGCGGTAGAACTCGAGCACGTCGCGGGTCCGGTCGAGCGGATAGAAGAAGATGCCGGCGAAGATGTCCTGGACCGGGTGCAGCTGGTACTCGAACGAGGTAATGACCCCGAAGTTCCCACCGCCGCCGCGAAGGGCCCAGAAGAGGTCCGCGTTCTCTTTCTCGCTGGCGACGAGAAACCGGCCGTCGGCAGTCACGACGTCGGCCGACACCAGATTGTCGCAGGACAGCCCGAAACCGCGGTCGAGATAGCCGATCCCGCCCCCGAGAGTGAGGCCCGCAATCCCTGTGGTCGAGACGATGCCTCCCGTCGTGGCCAGGCCGAAGGCGTACGTGGCGTGGTTGAAGTCGCCCCAGGTGCAGCCGGGCTCGGCGCGGGCACGTTGTGTCGCCGGGTCCACCCGAACGCCCCTCATCGATGAGAAGTCGATGACCACCCCACCGTGGTTGGTGCCGAAGCCCGGAACGCTGTGCCCACCTCCCCGCACCGACAGGTCCAGGCCGCTGTCCGCAGCCAGGGTGACCGCGGCGCGCACATCGCCGACGTCGGCGCAGCACACGACGACCTGCGGATGACAGTCGATCATGCCGTTGTACACCCTGCGTGCCTCGTCATATTCGGCATTGTCAGCCGTGATGACTTGGCCGCGAACGCTCTCCCGCAACGCTTCGATATCCGGCGCGCCCATCGCAATTCCCCCTTGCCCTCGCCCTGTAACGCCGACCATTGCACACAGGGATGGGAGAGGCAATGGCCGAATCCAGACGTAAGTGCTCAAGACGGGCAGGTGCCATCCCATGGCAACGAGGGGCGAGGCGGAAGATCCGATAGAAGATCGAGTAGGCACCGTTGGGTGTGAAACGGGTCTGGGCAATCCGGCAATCTGTCGCCTCGTCCACTCGCGATGAACCGTCTTAGCGCCGCGACGTCGCCTCGCGAGGAGCAAGTTCGGCAGTCAAGCCCTCGCGGCGAACAGCCGCCAGCGTCCGGGCACACCCTTGAGGTCGTGTTCTCCCCGATCAGCAAAGTCGAGCCCCGAGCCCGCCACCAGGTCGGTCACGGTCCGGGAGACGAGGACCTCACCAGGCTGGGCCAAGGACTCGACTCGCGCGGCGATGTTCACCCCGAGGCCGGCGATGTCGTCTCCCCGCAACTCGACTTCGCCGGTGTGCACACCGGCTCGTACCTCCAGCCCCAGGGCCTGAGCGCCGTCGCTGATAGCCCTGGCGCACCTCACGGACCGTGCCGGGCCGTCGAACACCGCCAGTACGCCGTCGCCGGTCGTCTTGACGAGCCGACCGCCGTATCGCTCGACCTGACGCTCGGAGAGGGCGTCGTGCCGATTCAGCAGGAGCCTCCACGACCTGTCTCCGAGCTCGGCTGCCCGGCGGGTCGAATCGACGATGTCGGTGAAGAGGACACTAGCCAGCACCCGGTCCGGTTCGGGCACCGACCGGGCACCGGTGAGGAACTCCTCGGTCTCGTCGAGGATCTGGCCGGTGCCTTCGGTCCACCAGAAATGATCTGTGCCCGGGAGCTCGACCAGCCGAGCACCGTCGATGTGCTCAGCCAAGTATTGGCCATGTACGAACGGGATCATGCGGTCCGCGGTGCGGTGCATCACGAGGACCGGTGCGTTCACCAAGGGAAGCGCGGGCCGGACGTCGATGTCCAGGTACGAGCTCATCAGAGCCACGGCCGCTCCCGGACTCGCGGCCAATCGCTGCAGACGGGCGAAGGACTCCCGCGCCGCCGGGTCGTGGGCGACGCTCGGGGCCCAAGCGGCAAGACCGACGCCGGTTCCCCAGCGGGGCTCGAGGTATTGGGCGAACTGATAGACCAGCTCGGTCGGCATCCCGATCTCGTAGTCAGGACATGCCGTTAGGCGGGCGTACGCACCTAGCAGGACCAGCGCCCGTGTCCGCCCGGGATGGGCTGCGGCGAAGAGAAGGGCCATGGGGCCGCCCTCCGACACGGCGAGAAGGGCGGCGTGCTCGGAGTCGGCCGCCTGCATGACCGCTTCGATGTCGAGCATGCGGCGGTCGATGTCGGGGAGTCGCCCGGTTCGGTCGGACATGCCGGTGCCGCGCTTGTCGAACATGATCACCCTGGAGAACGACCCGAGCCGGCGAAGGTCCCGGGCGATGGCTTCGTCCTCCCATTGCAGCTCGAGGTGGGAAATGAAGCCTGGAACCACCACCAGATCGAAGAGCCCGTCGCCGAAGACCTGGTAGGCGATGTGGACCCCATCATCGGTCTTGGCGTAGTGGGTTTCCGGCGCCCGGTCCACGGGACCATTTGAGCAGGGTCGACGGCGAGGCGCCGGGAAGGGACACGATGCCGCATCTCCGGCCGCTGAGGGCCTGGCATTCCCGGCAGCGACAGAGCTACTCGTCGTCTTCGACCGACCTACTGCTCGACCCCGTCGGTCCCGTCGGTCACGAGGAGCCGGGCGTCGACCCACGTGGTCCAGCCGTTGGAGCAGGCGATATGGGCCCACTGGTCCTGGCGGTCGAGCACCTGTACCTCGCTTCCCGGGTCGAGGCTGGCCACGACGGGACTGCTGAGGTCGGGAGCGGCCCAACACGCCATGCCCCTTTCCGGCGCGCGGTGCGTCGGGCTCCAGGAGGTAACCGGAGCCATCGGCTGGGTCGCCGAAGAGGATTGATCGATCGGCGCTGCCGGTTGGGTGAGCGCCAGCTCGTCCTGGGCTCCGTCCTGGGCTGGCAGGGCCTGGGAGGCGGCCGGCGTGCCGGCAGCAGGGGTGCGGGCGGCGGCCTCAGGAAC